>JAATVL010000069.1 GCA_014523525.1 Nitrososphaerales archaeon TH703
AATCTTCTTAACGCATTGACATACTGCCTTGGAATATCGTCAAATTCAATAACAATGTGATTATTATCTCTTTCAAGAATCTTAATTGAGTTCAAACCGTCCACGAAATTTTACTAACGTGCACTTAAAAATCTACCGAAAAAAGCTATCATAATCATACTGATTTGTATCAAAAGCTTAATCCTTTGTAATGCAATAATTTGTCTAACTTGAATAGTATTGTCAAACTTGAATATTTTGGAGTATCCCCACTTGAAATAGAAGTCATCTATAATACTCTTTCTAAGTTTTCGGTGGTCGATGAGGGAGAAATTTTAGTTGATGAGTCTGAATACGTAAGTCTGCTAAATATCGAGTTTCCAGTTGCTTATGATGAGTATTTCTTTGAATCATTTGGCTTTGAAAATTGGCAGAAAATTAAGTATGTATTTAAAGAAATGAAACGTAGGAGAGGTAGAAAACGGTTTAAAATAACATTATCTTTTTGTGGAATATCAACAGACATAAATTCAAAGTTGGTATTTTCGTTGACTAGTGAAATTGGTCCACAGTTTGAATATGCAATTGAAAAAATAGAACATATCATAGACACAATTCATATAGAAATCAAAAATCTTGAATCAAAAAGACAATCTATGTCGTATACATATGATGCAATTGCTATGAAGTGGGTTCTAGTTGATATAATTTAATGACCGTAAAACTGGAATCAAGATGCATATTATGTGTGAGGAAGGCCATTGAGGAAAAATATTGTAAATACCATTATGAGGCGTTACAATCTCTAAGGGTTCATTATGAGATATGGAAAAGCCGTTACGGGAAAATTTCTTGGCATGATTATCTAAGGAGATTGAAGAAAATAAAGTATACTGGTAAATGGGTTAAGGAAGTCATTGAAGTAGAGTTAAAAATGTGTAAAAAATGAGATTATGATTCTTTCTTTTTGTTTACATTTCTCCCATGCCACCAGGAGGCATACCGCCTCCAGGAGGACCACCTCCAGACTTGCTGGAAGCTATTACGTCATCAATTCTAAGAATCATGGATGCAACTTCTGTTGCTGATTTAATAATTTGTTCCTTAACACTAAGTGGTTCTACAATATCTAGTTTGGACATATCCACAACCTTTCCACCTCTTGCATCAATACCACTCCATTTAGATCCCTTTGTTTGTTTGGAGCGTAGTTCTGTAAGTGTATCTATTGGATCCATTCCAGCATTCTCTGCTAACGCCAGTGGAATAACTTCAAGGGATTCTGCAAATTTATCTGCTGCTAACTGTTCTCTTCCAGACAACGTGGAAGACCACTCTCTTAGTTTTCCTGCAACATAAGATTCTGGTGATCCACCGCCCGCAACTATCGAGGGTTTTTCCATGACATCCTTTGTAACCATTAAGGCATCATGTATTGAGCGTTCGGCCTCATCAACCACCCTTTGTGAACCTCCTCTAATCAGAATAGTAACAGCCTTTGGATGTTTACATCCTTCAATGAAAACCCATTTATCAGTTTCAACCTTTCTCTCCTCTACAAGATCTGCTGAACCTAGATCTTTAGAGCTCAAGTCCTCAAGATTATTAACAGTTCGAGCGCCTGTTGCCCTGGACAATTTGGTCATATCACTTTCTTTAACCCTGCGAACTGACAAAATGTTGGATTTTGCCAAATAATGTTGAGCAACATCATCTATGCCTTTTTGACATATAGCTACATTTGCACCTGATGAAATTATCTTATCTACCATGTTTTTTAGCATTTTATTCTCTTCATCAAGAAACATCTTCATTTGATCTGGTGAATTAATGTTGATTTTAGCATCAAATTCAGTTTTCTCTATTTCTAAAGCAGAATTTATAAGTGCAATCTTTGCTTTTTCAACTCTCTTTGGCATTCCACCGTGAACAACTTCTTTATCAAGTACAATTCCCTTTATTAGTTTGGTATCTCGTAATGAGCCCCCTGTTTTCTTTTCAACCTTGACATCATCAATATCCATCATATAAGCAGATTCGTTTGGTTCTGAAACCTGTAAAGCTGCATTAACAACCACTTCAGATAATTCATCAGAGTCCTTTGATACGAGTTTGGTTTGCATCGATGTTCTTGCCACTTTAATTAACTCAGATTTATTGCTTGGATCTATTTTTTGTGCGAGGTGATTAAATATTTCAATGCTCTTTAATGCACTCTTTCTATATCCATCAACAATAATAGTTGGATGAACATCCTTTGTGATTAATTCCTCCGCTTTTTCAATCAATGCACCTGCTAAAACTACTACAGATGAAGTTCCATCACCTACTTCATTATCAGTAGCCTTACTGATTTCAACCATCATCTTTGCAGCCGGATGCTGTACGTCAATTTCTTTTAGTATTGTTGCACCATCGTTAGTTATTGTTACATCTCCTAGTCCATCAACCAACATTTTATCCATCCCTCGTGGACCCAAGGAGCTCCTTACTACTTCAGAAATTAATTTTGCTGCGGCGATATTATTTTTTTGTGCGTCACGTCCCTTCGTCTGACTTGCTCCTTCTTTCAATATTAAAACAGGCATACCGCCTGCCGAACCTTGTTGAACTGACATTTATTTTATCATTTCTCCTAAAATTTAATCTAAGTTCGAATTTTGGTATATTTTAAATTTGCGACAATAGAAAAGAAATTTAGACTATTAAGTGGTCAAATTTTCCCGCCATCAGATCAGGGTAGATTTCCCTTGCTGGTTTGTCCTCTACTTTAATTCCACTGCTTACACAGGAGCCTATAATTTCCTTTACACTTGATTTTAGGCTTGTCGCATACGAAATATCAATTTTCATTTTGGCTATTTTTACAATTGCTTCCATGGAAATATTTCCAACAAAGTCTTTTCCCGCCGTACCAGATCCTTTAGATATATTAGCTTCTTTTGCTATTAGAGCAGTAGTAGGAGGTACTCCAACTTCTACGTTAAATTTTTTTGTGTCTGGATCAACATCCACTTTTACAGGCACCTTCATTCCATGAAACTCTTTGGTTTTTTCATTAATCGTATTAACTACCTGCAATACGTTAATACCCATCGGGCCTAAAGCAGGTCCAAGGGGAGGTCCAGCACTAGCTTCACCACCGCTTACAAGAGCAGAAATAGATTTTTTTTGTTCCATCTTAGACCAGTCTTAGATTTATATTCTTTAATTTAATAGTTTTTGCACCATTCTATGATGCCTTTTTTAGATAATTCGCATCTACGGTTACAGGTATTTGATATGGGGAATCTAGCAATAACACAGTTGCTTCTTGTTTTTCGTAATCAACCCTAGTTATCTTAGCCTTCATGGATTTGAATGGCCCAGCTATTACTTCAACTGTATCATCTATGCTTAATTCCGATACTACTGGTCTTTTCACTAGATAATTTTCAATGTCCTTGTATGGTAATTCCCCACGAATTTGTCCTTTGACATGTCTTACCCCAATAAGAGCGTCGTAAGCAATATTAGAATTAGGAGCTTCAATAATTATGTAACCCTTAAAACTATCAAGTAGCAATATGGAACGCACAGGAATCTTCTTTGAGTTTATCCTATTTTGCGCCAAATTTACTACAATGTGTTCCTGACCACCACTTGTTCTAATTGCAAAAAATTTTGAATCTGATTCCTTGCTATTGGCTTCTATTTGAGGGTTTTCAGTGCTAACCTTAGTATCAACTGATTGATCCTTGGATGTATCATATTCGGATCTGTCAGTCTCTACGGATTTTTCTTCGTCTATGGTCTCGGTCTTTTCGGAGGTAGTTTCAGTTTTCATATCCGAGTCAGTAAAAACCTTATCCAGGTCATCAAGGTTGTCTTCTTTTTCTATAGTACTACCTTCCAATTATATTCAGCATACGATAGCTTATTACAATTTATAAGTTTAATCAAAGATCATCTTTTCTCAAAATAAGCTTCATTCACAGTGTCACTAATCGATGATTCGCATCTAATTGTGAATTTCCTTATGCCCGCATATTTTTCTTTCTGGATGCAATTGAAGATGCAAAATAAATAATAAATCCGCATATTGCCATTATCAATCCATAAAGGGATAAGGAACCTTTGCTCAAGTAGGTACCAATTCCTACGATTATAGCTCCCATGACTAGTAGCACCATCCCAATTCTAGCGTACCTTGGAATACTTTTTGACATTTTCTTATTTCTTAGATAATTTCTAATTTTAATTACTAATATAACTTATCATACGAAAGATACTTGAAGTGAACTAGAGTGAGCAAAACATCACATTTTTATTTAAGAATATATTATTTGTCGTTACCAAATGAAGATAGCAGTCGTTGGAATGGGAGTTGCAGGTGCTTATCTTATGAACGGGCTCGGCAAAGATCATGATAATTTCGTGAAAGGATTTGAAAGAATGCCTATTGAACAACATGATGCAGTTTGTGCATGGGCAACCTGTGAAAATATAATGGATGATTTGGTTAAAGAATGTGGCCTTAATTTTGATGACTATATTTTACATGAAGGAAAAAGCATGAGGGTAGATATGGGTCAAAGTAGTAAAGAGGATAACAGCATTAATGTTGGATTGAACGGAATGGTTACTTATGATAAATTGAAGTTAATTAAGGATATGATACGAGGTACCAATATCCAGTTTGGGGTTATTCCAAAGAAAGGGACTCTTGAATCAGAGTTTGATCTTATTATTGATTCTACAGGTTTTCACCGTAATTATTTGCCGCGTCCCCAAAATGAAATGTGGATACCATGTATTCAGTATAAAGTGAAATATCAAGACAATACTCCCTTTGACGATTTTTACTTGAAAGCCTTTCCTTCAATGAAGGGCTATTTTTGGTATTTCCCTTTAGAAAATGGCTATGCACATATTGGCGCTGGAGATTACGAACGAAAAAATAACAATGTATTTGTCGATAAATTTTTAAAAAAACATAAATGTGAAATAATAAAGAAGGTTGGTCGTCCAGTTAGAATAAGTCCACCCAAAAATTCCGAACCTTTTACTGATGGCCGAAAAACTGTTGGCGTTGGTGAATCCATAGGGACTGTATATCCTTTGCTTGGTGAAGGAATCATTCCGTCAACATGGTGTGCACAATTTTTTATTAAACACATTAATGACTTTAATGCTTATAGAAGAGAGGTCTTAAAGAAGTTTCAAATTTATGCACTTGTATTCAATTTTATTCAGATGAAAATTAATGGTAAATTTAATCTTTTTAAAAATGCTGTTGAATTATTTAAGATTTACAATCACATGAAACGTGAGGAAAAGAGGTACGGAATGGAAGTGAGATTCAAAGATTTAATTAAAGTTTCAAGGATTTAAGTTCCATTACTAAGGTAGAATGCATTTTATATTTACATAGGACTTTACTTTCAGTTTTTCAGTAACGCTTTTTGTAAATATTTCGTTTTCAGGAAACCCAGTAATAAAATCAATACAATTACTAGTCCAATGGCCAACGATGCTTTAATTATAGAGGAGATCAATCGATCCATAGTATTGTAGAATACATTGATATGTAATGGTCCAATTATAAAGACTAAAAAATATGAAACCGTCATTATCATTATCCACATGATAAAAATCAGCATGAAAAGTCCAAACAATCTCATAATGATAATTTCCCAATCATAAATGTATATTGTATACCTATTGAAATAATGGCCAATATAGATGAAAACGATGCTAATATGAAGATTCTGGTTATTATTTCTTGTTCAGACAGTGGACCTCTGGCAAGAATAAGTCTTACTAGTGTCGCAGGAGCACTATTATCTTTAGATGCCATTAATCGAAAATCATCACATATTGTTACTGGTCTGGTTTTGACCTCTCTGTGCTCTACTATTTTTTTTACGCTAGAAAGAAACAAGAAGGAATTCATTACTGCCGGTAGAAGAGCAATTACCCCAATAATTTCTGAATTTCCTACTATTGATATACCAGCATACATTGACCCTAATAACAATGTACCAGAATCTCCGAGAAAAATCTTACTTGGAAATTTATGATATTGATACATTGCAATACAGCCAAAGAGTAATGGAAGACCAATTAGAAAGACATTAGTATTACTAAATAGTATAACACTTACTAATAATGGTATCATTGTTATTATAATAAATCCACTTGCCACTCCATTAAATACATCTATTGAGTTTATAGTATTACCAACTATCGGTATTATAGATAGAATAAGCAGAATGTACAGTATTGGAATGAATGCACTATCAAATATTAAACCAAGATAATTCCCGTGGGTTCCTAAAACTATTATTGGAATAGCTGCCAATATCAAGGCTGCAGGTTTAAACCAACCGGGCATAGTTTTCAAGTCATCAATATATCCTATAATAAATGCGATAATTGTTGTTAATAAAACAGAGATTATTTTTACATCTAATATTAAAAAATATAGTATAATTTCACTAATTACTATTCCTATCAACAACACAGGACCAGCAGGCCTTGGAACCATCGGTTTTCCAGGTTTATGATAGTCTACTACTACTCTCCCTTTTCTAGTCAGATATTCAATAAAAGCAGGTGTAATAAAAAATACAATTAAAAAGGAAATAGCAGACACGATAATTCCATAAATGGCAATATCTAATGGATAAATCAAATAAATCAATCACCTGTTGTAACTATACTGAAAATATCCTTTTGCACGCATTATTAATTACTCTTAATTTGTTTCTTAAGTTTTCTTGCAAGTTTAACTCCAATTTTTGGTACGGATCCTAATTTTGATTCAGAAATTTTGTCAATTTTAGTAACGTCGGTGATTCCTGCCCTATATAGCGACCTTGCTCTTATTCTTCCAATCCCCTCAAGTTGTATAAGCGGAATCAATTCTTTTTTTATGCCATGTTTAATTCTTAACCGTAGTATATTTATTTCTGGTAGAAGATCTTTTCTTCCTATCAATTTTGCAATTTCATAAAGACAATATGACAACCAATATGTTGTTTCAACCATTCTATGGAGATCACCCGGTTCAACTCCAATTTTTTCATTTAACCTGGCTTCGCTCAATTCATCGATCCATTCTAAAAGTATAATTAAATTCTTTAGTGAATAGTCATAATTTGAGAGTCCGTGTGTACTAAGTTTATGCTTTTCAAACATTTCTTCAAAGTTTCCTATTTGATTTTGCCTCAATGTTAATTTCGGATAAAAATCATAACAATCACTAATCCAATATAAAAAATCTGTACCATTACCATTATCATCGAATTGGTTACCATTGTAGGAATCTAAATTTTTCTTGAAATGAATTCCTGTTTTTGGATCAATATAAAGCATGGAAATGCGCCTACCAAATTTAGTAGCCATAAGTAAATCATTTCTCATGATTATCAATCCTTCATCTCTTAGATACTGCAAGAGTGAATCAATTTCAAAGCTAAGACTACTATTCCCATGATATTTAGCGAGGAATGTTTGTTCAAAAAAGTAAAGTAATTCAGATTTCAATATTTTAGGTCTTGAAGCTATGATCCCTAGAACATGCACTCTTAGTGCTCTTTCATTCATTAATTGAGATACGATTGGTTCCGGTACTCCCAATACAAAATGATTGTAAAGATCTTCTGGATTCGTTCTCGAATCAGCGACTATAATTGCTTCTCCGTATTTATCATAAGCCGGCCTTCCTGCACGTCCACACAATTGTTTGTAATGCAATATACTTAATGGAACATTACCACCATATTCAGAATCGTATCTAAAAATACTCGTAATTACCACACGTCTGGCGGGTAGATTTACACCTACAGCAAGCGTCGGTGTAGCAAAAAGAATTTTTATGATGCCGTTTCTAAACGCATTTTCTATAATTTGTCTGCTTTTTACTCCTAAACCTGCATGATGAAACCCCACACCTTTTGTGACTGTGCTTGAAAGTGTTCTATTAAGTTCTGTATCATCTCCTTCTTTTAAAATTTCTACTCCTGTCTTGTGTGCTGACAGTTTAGAGGATTTATTGAGAAACTTGGAGAATATTTCGGATGTTTTTTTTGCAAGTGACACAGTACGTTTACGTGTCTCTGCAAAAACAAGTGATTGTCCTCCATCATTGGTTATTGAATTAATTGCAAGGCTTATTATTGCCCCGGTTGAGTTATCAATACCTCCAATATTATTAATCTCAAAATTTGTACCATTGTTCATAGTAACTTTACCAAAATCGCATACACCCTCTATCAATTCAGTAGGACGCCAGTTGCTTTCAATTGGTTCGCACCTTAACCAATCAGCCACTTCATTTGAATTAGATACCGTTGCACTTATTCCAATTATTTGAGGTTTTTGTGGCAATAGTTTGATCTTTGTCAAAATTATTTCGAGAGTCGGACCGCGTTCACGTTCTGTAAGTAGGTGTATTTCATCAATAATAAAGAGACCTACATCAAAAACCCAATTTGCCTCATGCCTTAAAATTGAATCTATTTTTTCATTTGTTAATATAATAATATCTTTGTCAATCAATTCGGTTCCATAAGAGTCGTAGTCGCCAGTAGAGATAGCGATATTTATTCTCCGATTTTTAAAACAACTCAAATTTCTGATTATTTTAAATTCATTAAATTTTTCTGTAGCTAGTGCTTTTAATGGAGTAAGGTATACCACCTTTTTCCCCATGTTAAGAATATTTATCATCCCCATTAATCCGATTAATGTTTTCCCACTTGATGTGGGAGTTGTTACTAGTATGTTATTACCATTCATTACTCCTTTTGATAATGCAAGTTCTTGCGGGGGATACAATGAATCGTACTTTAAAAATTCTAAAAGTTGCTTCAGACATTCTTGCATATAATCAGATTGAATTTATTCTAATTAATATATTAATAATATTCAATTTTTGATAAAGCGAACGTTGCAACTATTGACGAAAGTAAATTTGTACTTGAAATCAGATTTCTTTCAAATGGAATCTTTAACCCTGTTGTCTTTTACAATAAGAGCATTTGTGACATCAGTCAAAAATAGATTCATTTCAAGCTTTCTATTTATGAATCAACACATTATCTTTTAAAGTCTCGTAGAACAGAAATCTGCCACAAAAAACCTTTTAAGTATTATTTTGGTCGCCTCAATAGTAAAGTTTGTCTATGAAATCACAGACATGATAATTGTAAAATT
>JAATVL010000070.1 GCA_014523525.1 Nitrososphaerales archaeon TH703
CTTACTACATATGCAAGAGCACCCATGAAAGCTACTACAACTCCCATGTTAAACATCCAGTGGTTCGGGACTGCGAAAATTTCTTCCACAAACCAAAAGTGCCACATTTCATTTACACCAATTGTAAACATGGTTGCAAGATAGCCTATGATGGTTATCTTTAAACCAGTGTTCATTGAGTTGCCAGGTCCTCTTAACGCAGGTACCCTTCTGTCATACATTGCCACAAATCCCCAACCTAACGGTAGGGCTATAAAGTGGCTGTATAACCACCAATGAGCTGGTGTAAATGCACTGTCTCTAATTGCGGTTTGGTGAAGAGATCCATCAACAAAGTTATCTACCTCTACGGATGCTGCGATTGAACCCAGCATGATAACCATAATGTAGATTTTCTTTAGCCTCTGGATTTCTACTTCTTTTGGAATTAGAGCCGGCATCTGTGCCATTTTAGTCTGGAAGATATTTCATCGATCTTTTATAATAACTTGAAGATATAAAAATTGCATTTCAAAATATAAAATTTGCAAAACTGACTACTAATCATAGTAATTATTATTTCAATTGTTCACTAAAACTAATAAAAGTAAGTCAAATAAAAGATAATCACAATTGATAATCATTAATGATAAACATTATTATCCACATAAAGCGGTTAATAAATGATTCATCTCATTTTATCTTATTTATGATCTGGAATCATTCTACATAATATATAAATTATTTTCTTTTCAACACAGAGTCATGAATTTGGATGGCAAAGTTGGAGTGAAATTGTTAATACTTTTCATCATTACCATGTTTTCTGTTACTAGCGTAGCCCATGGAACAGAAACATCAGGAAATGCAGATGGTACAATCAGTTGTCCTGATGGGAAATCAGAGAAGGGAGAGCTTTCATTTAGTGCATTTAAGAAGGACGCTCCTATCTATGGCAGTTGGGAAGTCGTTGTGGATAAGGCCAGCAATGGCGGATATCTTGATTCTGGAAAGATAGATAAAAAAAATTATGATCTGGGAGGTAAAGAAACAACTACCAATATTTGCGGTTTGGACAAGAAAGCAGATATTTCAATTAATGGAGATTGCGGAAAAGGAAAGATCCAGGTACGAGCTGATACGGGTTGGAAGGGAACCTTTGAGGGGAATATTGACTGTGGTTAAAAGAGTCCCTTGGCTATTATTTTATGAATGAATGACAATCTATAATAGATTTATCAAAAAGCCCTCAGTTTAAATGACAACCATTAATCGTTAAATTCGTTTTCAGATTGCCATTTCTATGACGACTATTAACTCATTATTAATTTTAAAATACTTTTTATTTATGACATTTTTTTCAAACTATGTATTTGCTAAAAGGTAAAATTATCGTCATTGAAGGAATTGATAAGGCGGGAAAAACTACACAAGCAAATCTTCTATTGAATAAATTAAACAGTTACAAATATCACAAATATGTCAAATTTGATTTCCCTGATTATTCTACCCCTGTAGGTAAAGAGATAAAGCAATTCCTAGATGGAAAAAGAGACTACCCTGATGAGGTCAAAATGATGCTCCTTTCTGCAAATAGATGGGAGAAAAGGGCTGAAATTGAAAGGGTAATTGGCAAGGGAACTACAATTATCATGAACAGGTATTACCAATCCAATCTAGTTTATGGAATATCAAAGGGCTTAAAATTAAGTTGGCTTCTTGCATTGGACGAAGGGTTACCAAAAGCAGATCTTGTAATAGTAATAGATATCAAAACCAATACCTTGGTAAAAAGATCCAAAAATGGTATCATTGATACGTTTGAAAAAGATCTTGCGCTTATTCGTAAGGTGAAGGAAAATTACAGAATACTTGCAAACAAATTCAATTGGCGCATCATTGATGGAGAAAAATCGATGGACGATGTTAATGGTGAAGTACTAGAATTAGTAAAAAAGATTGTGAAAATTTAATTCAGTGGAACGTTCATTTCTATCTGCCAGATATGAAATTTGTTGGAGAAATTGCTGATCCTATTCACAAGTATATCAGGTTTACAGAGCTGGAAAAAAAGATCATTGATTCGAATGTTTTTCAAAGATTAAGAAGGATTAAACAATTGGCTGGCGCCCATTTAGTATATCCTGGAGCACAACATTCAAGGTTTGAACATTCTCTTGGAACTATGCATCTGGCAGGCTTGGCCGGTGAGCACCTATTTACAATGGGAATCATTGACAAAGAGTCAATTCAGGAATTACGAATAGCCTCTCTATTACATGACGTTGGTCACGGCCCTTTTTCACATCTTTTTGAAGAAGCATTAAAGGTTAAAAGTAACAAAAATCATGAGACCATCGGAGCGGAAATAATTTGTAAAACTGAATTGAGTGATATTCTTTCAAGCTTTGGTTTTTCTCCAGCTACTATAAGCGAGATTTCTTTTGGGAATTCGAAAGTAAAATTCAAAAATGAAATAATTTCTGGGAGTCTCTCCTCAGATCTAATGGACTATCTTCCTAGAGATGGTTACTTTACAGGTGTAGAGTACGGAAAAGTAGATTATAACAGGATTATTAATTCATTCAGGGTAACTGAGAATGAAAGTCTAGCGCTGGATATTTCATCTTTTTACTCTTTTGAATCGATGATCATTTCTAGGTTCGAAATGTTTAGAGCAGTCTATTTTCACAAAACGGTACGATCTGCAGAAGTAATGCTCCTTCATTCCCTCTTGCTTTCAAGTGACATATTAAACTTGAGTCGAATATCAACAACAGATTATCTAAAACTAACTGATGACAGTATACTATGGAAGATCTCATCATCACCATATAACGAATTTGCAAAAGAAATGATTTCTGACTATTTAGAAAGGAAATTATTAAAATGCGTTTATGAAAGATTTATTCGAAAACGAAATAACTATACAAAGTTAAAAAGAGATAAAATTGAAGAGTTGAGATTGAGAATTGCAAGATTATCAAATATTGACGAAAGAAAAATTTTTCTTGATACCTATGGCATTTCTCTTGTTCCTCTCGCTCCAAATAAGCAGGAAATGAAATCAATACTTCTTGTTAGTGAGGACGAATTCTTTAAACAACCAGTTTCTAATCTGCCTTTGGTAAATTCAATAACAGGTTATCTTGATATGATAAGAGTATATACTAACCATAAGGATCGAAAAAAAATTACAAATATATCAAGAGATGTCTTAGACAAGGAGTTACCCGAAAAATAATGAGTATCTCGGATAAATTCTCAAAACAAAAAAAGATTCTAGTCATAAAGTTAAGTGGTAGCGTTTTTAATTTTAAAACTACATCAAAATCTCTAAAGGAGTATGCTCAACTTTTACTTGATATCCAAACCAAAGTTCAGCCAGTTGTAGTATCAGGGGGGGGAATAATTGCAAGGCATTACGTTAATTTGGCGAGATCTTTAGGCTCTGATGAAAGCAGCCTTGATAATATGGGTATAGAAATATCAAGATTAAATGCAATGTTGCTTTCTGCAGCACTTGGAAATTCCGTATATCCAGTTATCCCGTCTAACCTTGATGAAATTAGTATCGCTTGTCAATCAGGCAAAATAATAGTCAGTGGCGGCCTTCATCCAGGTCAAAGTACAAATGCCACAGCAGCGCTCATTTGCGAAAAAATTAAAGCTGACAGATTCCTAAATGCAACGGATGTGGATGGAATATACGACTCTGACCCAAAAAAGAGTCCAAAAGCAAAACTGTTTAAAGAAATTTCCATAAAGAAGTGCTTACAGCTCTTGAATACTGAAAGCACTCTGGCTGGTAATTACGATCTTTTGGACATCGTTGCAATGAAGGTAATAGAAAGATCTAAAATTTCTACATGGGTTATAAAATCAGATCCTAAAATTATTAGAAATCTCATCTTGAAAAATAGTCAAACTGGCACAAAGATTATTGTTTAGAATAAATGAATAAATTGTCATATTATCTAGAAACTGTTTCCCTTGTCAGTAGCGGACTTAAATTCCAGTAATAAAATCAAATAGTAATGACAAGATATTAGAGTAGTAATTAGGACTAGAATCCAATCTGTTGAATTGATTAAATGTCACAATGGTTTTCAATTATTATAATACAAAATTATTTATGAAACAGTCTTGATTTGTCCCTTTAATTCTTGAAAACCATCATCTAGCATTTTTTTATATAGTTCACCGGCTTTTTCCTTTGGTAACGGTTTTGATTGGGCTTTTGTATAACCATCATTATCACACAGAAATATCATCGACTCGGACTCTCTATCCATTTTGGCAACTAACATTTCTTCACCTACAGGGGAAAATCCATTTCCATCTTGTTTTACAGTATATGTCAACATGGCATAGCCAGTATAATCAAATAGCTTTAACTGAGCCTTTTTAGATCTTTCAAGACCAATAAAAGAAGCCTTATGATATTGCATAAACTCTTATTGATTTTTCCTTCTAAAAACATTTACCCGGCAGGAAAAATTTTAATTTCCTTATGAGGTCGACTCCATTCACAATACCTTACTTTATCTTGAGTTAACTTGTCTGGTTCCACATAACAACCGAGTCTATCAATATAATTATTATATCGAGATTGCATATTCACGAATATTGTAATGTCTTCATCTGGGATGTCAATAGCTCAACATGTTGATGAACTGAGAATAAGGTTAATTCACATAATAATTTGCATTGTAATAATAACTATTTTTTCAATGAGTTTTGGCATAAAAACGGCAGTTGTCCCTATTGCACTTCCATCCAGCGATGGAAGTCAACTATATTTTCTGAAATTATACTATCCATACCCAGACCCGTTAGACAATATAGCCCTCCAATTGACATCTTTTATGAAGGATACATTGCTTCCATCAGAAGTAAAGTTTATTCAGACAGCTCCCGGTCAGGTGTTCTTTGCTCAGGTTTACATTTCCTTGCTTATTGGATTGATATGTTCGCTGCCAATCGTAATTAGAGAAATATTTGGTTTTATTTCTCCTGCGTTTCAAATAAAAAGAAAAGGAGAATCCGGCGATGATGATGTGCAAAATAATATCAACAATAATTTAAAGCAGGCAAAAAAGGAAAATGCTAGATCCTCGTCGTCATTATCAAAAATTAAAATTATAAAAATAGCTTTACCAGTATTTCTTTTGTTTATTTTTGGTGTCGTATTCTCATATCTACTTGTAATTCCATTTACCCTCAATTTTCTATACAGCTATGGTGAATCAATAGGTGCTGAAACATTTCTGACAGTCAATGATTTCATAACATTTGTACTTCAATTCGTATTGGGTTTTGGTATTGCCTTTCAGCTTCCAATCATAATGTATCTATTATCGTTAAGCGGTTTGACTGATTCAAAATTCTGGCAAAAAAACTTTAGATATGCAATCATAATAATAACAATTTTTGGTGCAGTAATAACACCAGATGGAAGCGGGGTCACAATGTGGTTTGTAGCACTACCTATGATTGCCCTCTATGCTGTCGGCATAATAGCAATTAGACGAAAAGAAGCCAATAAAATAAGTGCTTAATCCAATTGCAAATCATATTATCTTACCTAACACAAAAATAAATTTGTCCATGATTATCGCAGCAAAGGATAATTATCCATTTTCCATATTTGAAATTAATCCGAGTGAGCTATGATGGATCAATCGCCTCTTCTTCAAAACGATAAACAACATCTAAGTTATTGGAAGGAACTTCCGGAAAACACTCGCGTCATGTTAATATCAGCAATTTATTCTGGCGAAAATCAGAAAGTCCAATTAAAATTTTACGATCCCAATTTGCACGTCATATACTTTTGGCAGGATAAAACGGACCACAAACCTTATTGTTATACTAAATTGGAATACAAAAAAAGAGCAGAAGAAATTGCATCCATTGAAAAGAAATTTGAGTTGAAGATAATACCAAAAATAGATCTAATGTCAGACAAAGAAATTCAGGCAATAAAAATAATTGCTCCTGATCCTCTGTCCATAGGAGGGAAAGGTGGCATAAGGGAAAAGCTCAATGTATGGGAAGCCAACATCAAGTATCACGAAAATTACCTCTATGATACCAGGTTAATACCAGGGTCATACTACAAAAGAAAAGGAGACAAAATAATAGAAGACCCGTATGAAATGTCGGAAATTGTACATAATGCATTGAAAAATTTTCTTTGGGATAAAATCCTAGAGAGCAAAGAGGCAAGAAATGATAAATACCGAGAATATGTGAGAGAGTGGGCAGACCTATTGAATCAACCTATTCCAGAAATGAAGAGGATAGCTCTCGATATTGAAGTAGATTCAGAGGAGGGACGAATGCCAGTTCCTCGAGAACATGATAGAAAAATTACTGCAATAGGTATCGTCTCAAATAATGGTCTAAGAAAAGTATTTCTTCTTGACCAAGATAAAAATCCCAATGATGGAACAGAATTAATTCCAGAAGCAGAAATATGCAAGACTGAAAAAGAACTTTTGGAAAAAACATTCAAAATAATTTGGTCATATAATCTATTAGTTACCTTTAATGGTGATGATTTTGATCTTCCATATCTTTATGAAAGATCTCAAGATCCTGCAATTGATCCTATAAACCATACCATAATACCAAAGGAAGAAATCCCAATAGTGGTTAAGCGAGATTCATTCATCAAGAAAGGTATTCAAGCAGAACCAGTCCAACTAAAACACGGAGTACACATTGATTTATTTAGAACATTTCAAAATAGATCAATTCAAATTTACGCGTTTAGCCACAAATATTCTGAATATAGACTAAATGCCATATCAGAAGCCCTTCTAAATGATAGCAAAATTGAATTTGAAGGAAATATTAGCGACCTGCCAATCCAAAAATTGGCGCAATATTGCTTAAAGGATACAGATCTGACATTTAGACTAACAAGGTTTAACGATAATCTTCTACTGAAACTATTGTTTGTAATTGCCAGAATATCTAGACTTTCTGTAGAAGACCTTTCTAGAGTAGGTGTGAACCAATGGATAAGGGGAATGCTTTTTTATGAACACAGAAAGATAAATGCGCTGATTCCTCATAGTGAAGAATTACGGTACAAGGGGGAGGCGTCTACTTCAGCAATTATAAAAGAAAAAAAGTACAGGGGTGGTCTTGTCGTTGAACCCACTCCAGGAATCCACTTTAATGTATCGGTAGTTGATTTTGCCAGTCTGTATCCCAGTATAATAAAAGTTCATAATCTATCATACGAAACAGTAAATTGCCCACATGATTCTTGCAGTCAAGATCCTGATCAAAAAATTGCTGATACGCCATACTGGACATGCAAAGAAAAAAAAGGAATAACTTCACTTCTAATAGGCTCACTTCGAGACCTTCGAGTTAATTACTATAAGCAGCTATCAAAAGACAAAACAATTTCACCTGAAGAACGACAGCTCTATACAGTAGTAAGTCAGGCAATTAAAGTTATTCTCAATGCAAGCTACGGTGTAATGGGAGCTGAAATATTTCCACTATATTGTCTGCCAGTTGCTGATGCAACGGCAGCAATTGGAAGAAATATTATCACTAAAACGATTGAGAAATGTAAGGAATCAGGCATAGAAGTTGTTTATGGCGACACAGATTCATTATTTTTGAGAGATCCATCAGAAGGTAACATAGAAGAAATTTCGAAGTGGGCGAAAACAAATCAAGGTGTAGATCTAGAATTGGATAAAGAATATCGATATGTTGTATTTAACAATCTCAAGAAAAATTACCTAGGTGTCTTGAAAGATGGAACTGTTGATGTGAAGGGACTAACAGGCAAAAAATCTCACACTCCAACTTTCATAAGGAAAACGTTTTACAGCCTGTTAGATATACTGGGTAAAGTCAACACCGAAAAGGACTTTGATACTGCTAGAGAGAAAATCAAAGATATTATTCGTGAAAGCGCAAAAAAATTAGAGTCAGACAAATATCCTCTCGAGGAACTATCTTTTAACGTTATGATAAATAAGTCTCCAGAAAAATATGGCAAAAAGACTTCCGAAAACAAAAGGATAACCTCAATAGACGGTCATGATTCTACTTCCAATTCAATAAAGGGAATCCCACAGCATATAAAGGCAGCAAAGTTATTTTCAGACAATGGTAGACAGATTAAAGCAGGAGACATAATCTCATATGTAAAGACAAAGACAGCTGAAGGAGTCAAACCCGTTGAACTAGCAACTCATAAAGAAATAGATACTGAAAAATACCTAGAGGCGATGGAATCTACTTTTGATCAACTTTTGACTGCACTGGATGTGAATTTCAAGTCTATCATTGGTAAGCCAAGACAGAGCAACTTGGATGAGTTATTTTGGTCAAATTAGCAATATCTTCAAATTACTTAAATAAATATAACCTACTAATAATCAAACAAGTAAATTGACAAAGATTTTAGATCTTGTGGATTCCTTCTTTATTACTCCAGAAAGAACCAATGCTGGTTGTTCTTTCGGGGATATCGATATGAAGACCTCATTCAATGACGCAAATATCGTGTTTTTTGGCATTCCGTTAGAGCTGACTACCTCATTTGGAAAGGGGACAGGCAGAGGCCCTGAAGCAATTAGGAGCACTTCTGCTCATCAAATTGAAACCTTTGTTTACGATGAAAAAAAGGATATCAAGGAAATTGCAAAAATTTTTGATTTGGGAGACCTTAAATTACCTGTTTATCATGATTCAGGTAAAATAGATTCTATCTTTTCCTTCCTGGATGAAAGGATCCCGCCTCTAGTAAAAGCTTTGTCTACGAGTAAGAAGAAACCATTTATCCTGGGAGGAGAACATACTATAACATATTTTTGTTTTAAGGGTCTCTCCAATAGTCAGCCTCTCCTGATACATTTTGATGCACATCGAGATTTAAAACACGAATATAATGGTTTGAAACTGTGTCATACTACTCCTTTCTATAGATTGATAGAAGAAGGATACATTCAAGGCAAAAATATTATACAAATTGGTATCAGACAAACAGATCAAGACGAAAATAATACTGCAGAAAAAAATGGTATAGTAACATTTGACCCATGGGAAATTAAAAATAATTTTGATAAGGTGTCAACATATATTTCTAAAGTTACTGCTAACAGAAGCATATACATATCGTTCGACATTGATGTTTATGATTTGCCGTATGTTCCTTGTACAGGAACCCCAGAACCATTTGGATTGGATCCTTTTGAAATTATAAAGATAATTAAAAGTATTAACAATACGGCATATCTGCTAGGAATGGACCTTGTAGAAGTTTCACTCAAGAACCATGATTACAGGGAAGGAACACTTGCGACACATACTCTTTTAAGGATAATTCCAAGGAAGTATGTCTAGCTAGATGCATGATTGCTGTGATTGCTAATATATTATTTCTTTAATTTATTTAACCCCATCTAGCTCTCTCGTTTTCTCTATCTTCTTTTGTCGCTTTTTTCCATTCCTTATAATGTTGTCTGCATAAATATACTCTCTTGTTTGAAGTATTAACCTGTAAATCTGAAGCCATACTTGCCTTACTTCCACTGATCGATCTCTCTGCTGAATTTGTGCATCCACTCACACTGCAGTTTACTCCTTTGTCTACTCTTCCCATTTGAATGGGATCTGATTATTAAATATAAAAACATTAAAAGAATGAAAGTTTATGGGAAATAGGATATATCTAATTCAATAATTTCATACCATTATTAGCGGACGTTTTGACAAATAGCTAGGCAGGTTTAATGGCATGTACGGTTTATCAAATATTTCCAATTTGATCTTTTCCATCAGATTTACCAACGACGTGTTGTATTGGGATTTAGCCAATCTTTCTCTAACTACCAGTTCTTTACCGTCGACTTCTTTGTCCCCAATGACTATAATGAAATGAATCCACTCAGATTCTGCTTCTCTAATTTTTTTTGCAACAGAAAGTTCTCTGTCATCAATGTCTGCCCTTATACAGTTATTGTTTAGTTGGTCTAAAATTTTTTCACTGAACTCTAAATGTTTTGAAGAGACCGGAATTATTCTGACCTGTGTATGTGATAGCCATAGGGGTAATGCTGGAACCTTGCCCATATTTACATCCTTATCGGTTTTCTCTAGTAGGGCAAATATTACACGCTCTACAGCCCCACTGGGAGAGTTATGCAAGATGATTGGATATTTTTTCTCCCCATCGCTATCAACAAATTCAATCTTGTATCTCTGCCCATTTTCTACATCTATTTGATCTGTGGACAGTGCAGCAGCCTTTCCCAAACTGTCTACGAAATTAAATTCCCATTTTACGATAAAATAAAAGAATCTTTCTTTCCACATCTCTACAAGGATGGGTTTCTTTATTCTGGCAGCAAATGTTTTAATAAATTCTTTATTTTGTTCATAAAAGTCTGAAGTAAAACGAATAACCATATCCACATCGTCAATGGAGGAAAGACCCAGCCCCTCTATAACTTTCAATGATAAGTCAAATCTCTTGACAAATTCTTCTTTTGCCTGATCAATATCCCTGCAAAAAGCATGACAGTCTGGCATGCTAAATGCTCGAAGTCTTCTAAGACCTGCTAACTCGCCACTCTTTTCTCTTCTAAATGAATATCTCGTTAATTCATAAAGCTTCAATGGAAGCTGCTTATAAGAAATTTGAAAGTCTTTGGCCATCAAGAATTGGCCAAAACATGCGGCAAACCTTAAGAAAAGTTGCTTGTTGTCTGACTGTATGTTGTATTGCCTGGCTGGGAATCTGTTGAAATAACTATGTATTGACGGATGATTGGAATCATACATTACTGGCGTTTCAACTTCAATTCCACCATATTCGTGTATCATTCTTGTTACGTATGTTTCTATTAATGATTTCATTAAACGTCCCTTGGGGTAGTACCTCATATTTCCAACATCTGAAGAAGGCTCATAGTCAGCTATTGCCAATCTCTTCATTAGTTTTACATGGGGTGGAACTTCGACTACTGTTCTCTTTTTTGATAATTCATATTCTGCTAATTTTTTGAATGCACTATCTTTTTGAAAGGTATATTCATTTATTGGAATCAGATTATCTCCAGGCACAAGCACATACCAGGTTGAGTTGAGCACATCTTCTGATTTTAGTGCGATTGACTCGGCGGTCGATTCAGTATTGTTTTTGCCGTTTCCTTTTTTTTGAAATGTTTTAGCATGTTCTGCCAGTGGATGTCCTTTAACTTTTATATTAAATGACTTTGTCCAACCAAACGGAGCCCTATTCACAGTGCCAAAAAAATGCCTACCATGCTTATCAATGGAATTTAGTAATGCTTGAGCTGTGCTGTGCGACGCTAGATCTGAACTCAAATGTGCATAGGGATAGATTAGTAAATTATCACATTTTATCGTCTCCCCGTATGTCTTTAATTCCCTGCAAACATCATCAATTATGGACTCATCATCATCTTTTTCGACGGCAATTAATGCTACTATTACTTCATCTATTTTTTTAGTAGATTTGGATTGAATATCTTCTGCGGCCTGTACTTCTTTAGAAATTGGTTGGTATTCAATAAAATCTGAATGTAGCAACAATACACGCATTTAATGACGAGAACTAAATCTTAAAGGTCAAATTAAATGGTTTGGAAATAACATCTCAATAATGGAATTAGTAGTTGGACCTAAGCTCAATAAAGCGTGTTTCGGGACTTAATTTCAAATTCGTATATGGGTATTTGTTGATATCAGTGCCCCCAGTAAAATTTTGTTCAAATCTTGCCAAATTATGGGTAGCATTGTATGCCAAATTTAATCTGGAGGAATTATCTTTATCTAAAATTTTCACAAATCCACTATCTATAATCATCATGTATTTGTCCGTCTTGAATGGAGTTTTGCTGTAAAAGTTTTTCGAATCAAATGTTTCATTGAAAACAAATTCTGGAATCCAGAAATATTGAGGATTTCCAACCAATGTTACCTTATCGGCAGGATTGATACTTGTTGAATTGCTATTACTGTTAGGTAAATTAGCAAGAACAAAAGCAAGCGCCTGATAATAAGTTGAATTCATGTTTAGAGTAATTAGCATTGTTATGCTGCTGATGCCAAATATCCCTATAACTGCTATCCTAATGTATGGTAGCATATTTTTCGTTTTAATATTGGAGATATTACTTCCGATCTTTTCAATCATATTTGCCCCGGCTATGCATAATGGAGGTAGTACCAGAATAATATGAAATGAAGAAACATAACCTATTGCCTGGAGAAAGACGAAAACAGGAATCGCCCATAGCAACACGAAATAGTCTCTTCTTATGACAGCATATACCAGACCACCCATTCCCAAAACAAACAGTACGGGGTCTATCTGGAAAAAGGTGTTTATTGTATTGATTAAGGGTCTATCTCTGCTGACTTGGTAACGTACACCATTAATCCAATCGTCCAAATCTCCACTTAGCGTAGCATGCAGCGGCCACAATAATGGAACCAAAAGAACAGGAATTAACCAAAGTAGTACGTATGTCTTCTTTCTAGTAACTAAATATATCATTGTTATGCCCAGTGGGATTATTGTGAAAGCAGGTATCTTGGTAAATATAGCAAGACCTAGAAAGATTCCAGAGACAATCAACGTAAGCCTGGTATATTGTTTCTGTTCCTGCTTTAGTTGTTGGTCCTGTAGTTGCTGTTGTGGTTGTTCCTGCTGACGCCTACCAAGACTAAGAATGAGTAGTATTGACGTTAAAATGAAGGGAAGCTGAATTGACTCTAGAAATATTCTTCTAGTCATCCAAGTAAACGGCATTACTGCAAATAATATCGCGGCAATAATTGCAACATTCCTACCATATCTATATTCTGTGATTCTATACAAAAGAAAAGTATCAATTACAGCTAAAATTCCCATTATTAGGCGTGGAACCAAATATAGTTGCTCAACAGGATTCTTATCACCCACGCTAACTATACTGGGATAACCAATAATGCTAAAGATACCTGCTAAGAAAATTTGTCCAAAATAAGGAGCTCGATATCTAGCTTGTGGCTGAAGTCCCTCACCACTTTCGGTGGAAATTGCTTTCCTCAGATAATGACCCTCATCTGTGTGTATCGACGGAAACCCCGTAGGATTCCATAAGTGAGTGTAGGCAGAAAGGACAAGTGGGATAAGAATAAAAACCAGTGACCGTAGTCGTGCTTTTTCTTTTAACTGTAATTGCAGCCTCAATTAGCTTCCTTATCCATTAACTATGACATTTATACATGAATTAAACCTTATGCATGTGTTCACTACCAATTAGTATTCTAAAAAAATGACCTTTGTGACTGATTCACGTTACCATAAAGAAGAGGCTTTATTGATATGTTCAAAATTGAGATGCTATTTGGCATTCTTACCTGAATAAACGGAATGAACAGCATTTTTTAGGATATCAAAATATTTC
>JAATVL010000008.1 GCA_014523525.1 Nitrososphaerales archaeon TH703
AAATCACAGTAGGACAACGCTAACCTGAAATCATCGGGGCTTTTGTAAAGTCCCATTTGCTCAAATCCTATTATTTTGTCTCTACACATAGAATATTGCTCCAGCCATGCTTCTGTATTTGATATCTCAAAGGGTAACAAAACAATTGCAATGGATATCGCTACCGATATTAGTAGTATAATAGAGGTCTTTGGTTCTCCATGTTTTGGCTTTGAAACTTTCTTTGTCCATAAGATTGGAGTATCTAATATGATACTCATTTTGGATTCTCCTTTTTCGTTTTTTCCAAAATCATAACTTATTTACGCCTTTTCAAGCACATTAAGCCTAGTATAATCTCATTCCTATAAATGCACAGCAATTGATATTTTTAATGTTCGAATTTTAATATAATATTAGGATTCAAATTCATTTAACTTCAGGATAGTTTTAATTTATTTTAAACGAAGGATGAACGATAGTTAACAAATTTTAAATTACATATATGAGATCGTCGGCAATAATATTTTTAAAAATTCGGATTCAACCCAGAAGGATTGAAGTCAAAATTGTCCCTGAAAATGGATTGGGATTTATCCATACACAAAGTCAATTCCGTTGCGATGAGACCATTCGTTTGTGAACAAGTTCATTCACATCTTTAACTAAAATCTTATGATCTGCGGTGCCGGATCAGTTCCATGATATGGGCAATTATAGGCTGTTGACAAATGCTTAATACTTATCAAATGATCTGAGAATTGAAATTCAATGGCAAAGATCATTAAAAAGAATCTTAATAACGCGCCGGACGAGACAAGAGCATTTGAGAAGGGTAAAGTAGAGATCGCGAGTTTGAACGATGTTACGATAGGAAGAGCCGAGCTTGAGCCTGGATGGAGTTGGGAAAAATGCGTCAAACCAATAGCAAAAACAAATAGTTGTGAAGCACCACACACCCAATATGTGATCTCTGGAAGAATGAAAGTTGTCATGGACGATGGTACAGAAGAAGAATTCGGTCCAGGTGATGTTGGAGTCGTTCCACCGGGCCACAATGCGTGGGTGGTTGGAGATGAGAAATGCATTGCAATAGATTTCACAGGTATGACGAAGTATGCAAAAAATCAATAAGTAAACATCCAATTACATAACAAATTCCACTATTTTTTTCAATTCTTTAAAATATCAAGTCTAGAATTTTTTTATTTGCGTCTATTCGAATTTCAATTTTTCATCTGAGAACGTTTGTAGATCGTTTACTCTAGAATTAACCATCAGTAATCGAATTGTTAACATTTTGGATCCATTTATTATTAGAATTTAGAACTATTATAAATAAGGGCAAAAGCCGACTCAAGACAAATAAGAGATAATTCATGAATCCAGAAGGACTTCTGGTTATCACCAACCATTACTATGTTAAGTTACATTCACTATAGCGCTACAGGAAATAATTACACTGCAAAAAGGCGATGTTGTTGAAATTGAATTAACTAAGTTTCCTGAAGTTTTTATATTTACTAGACCTGAATTAGTTTACTCTTCATACAACTGGTGGGAACCTTATCTTCCAAACACCTAAAACTTCTGAACTCTCCCACCAGTCGACTTAAAACACAGGCAATTCCATCTACAAAGTATCGCTTCACAATATTGGCTCCAAATCTATTTATCTTCCTCTACAATCTAGAAAGTAGGATTGGAGAGAAGACGTCCAACGGGTGTTACGATAATCGCTGTGCTTGCAATAATTGCTGGGGCCCTCCTTCTATTTGGAGGGATGGGTCTTGTCGCATTAGCGCCTTTTATTGGTCAGATTAAGGTAAATGATGATACCAATACTTCAAATACTTCTCTTTCACTTAATGTTAACGGTACTGTAGTTACTATTCCAAATAACCCATTGTTTGTACTGGGAGGCTTTATCGGAATACTTGGAGCTATGTTAATTGTCCTTGGAATTGCAAACTTTGTAGTTGCGTGGGGTCTATTGAAAGGTAAGGGATGGGCGTGGATAGTTACCATAATAATTAACATCATATCTGCAGTCTTAAATATAATATCTATAGTAACAGGAAGTATGGGAAGCATAGGGGGTCTAATAATAAATGGAATTATTATTTATTACCTCTATAGACCAAATGTGAAATCCTATTTTGGTACTCGGAAACACAGTTTCCAGATCTAAATCGGTTAGAATAGACCATCTGTATTTCTTATCCATCTTTGAAATTTATGTTTTTATGCGTTCCATCACAGAAAGGTTTATTCTCTGAAGC
>JAATVL010000071.1 GCA_014523525.1 Nitrososphaerales archaeon TH703
CTCGGATAGACCTAAAATAGGTTGCACAGGAGTTCGCATCTCATGAGCCGCTACGTTGATAAATTCATCTTTCATGCGTTCTCTTTGCTGTATTTCTAGGTTTGCCGTTTTAAGCTCGTCACTTAAGCGCCTCTGTTCTTCGATATAGGCTCTAATTGAATTAATCATCGAGTTGAATGAGTCGGTGAGTTCTCCCAGTTCATCATCACTCTTATGCTCAACGTGGTAGCTTAAATTTCCCTTTTTTATTTCCCTTGTGGCTTGCGTAAGCACAGATATTGGCCTAAGTATTCTTGTGACTAAATATAGAATCAGAACTAAGATCCCTATATTAAGAACAGCCAAAAAGACCTGCAACATAATCAAGTTCTGCGAATTATTATCAGCGTACGAACCTAAGGCCGTTACCAAAATATCGGAGGAGCGCACCAAGTTTGAGGCAGTTGCTTCAAGATCTTGCCTTAATACTAAAACTGTTTCAGGTGTGCCTACTTGAGACCCTTGAGATCGATCAATTATTTTATCCTGTATCAAAGCCTTGTACGCAGAGAAGTCTCTTATCACATTATTCAGGTAACCAGAAAAATCTGGGGGAAGTGATTTTATATTTGCGCCTGAAATAGCTCCTCCATACGTAAGGGCTTCAATATTTGCTTCTAAGTTATTTATATTATTTTTTAGTGTTAGTATATTGGATGAACCATCAAGAAATTTCTCAGTTTGAAATAGGGAATTAGATGTTAGATATCGATTTTTCCCTGCAGCATTGATTGAATTTCCAATAGAGGTTCCCTGGGACTGATAATATATCAGTATAAAAAAACTGCCACATATCAAACCAATCTCAACTATAACTAACAGCGTGATTTTTAAAATAACTCTAGAGTTCGCTCGGTGAAGCAAGGCACGGATCGGGTTCATTTAGATCTCCAACCCCCCAAATGAAGTATCATCTGATAATTGATACAAGGTATATTCTTACTTATAAGTAGGTTCAAGGGTGTACAATATTAAAATCTTCGGTGGCCCCTAATATTTAACGAGGATAAAGTAGACTTCGCCCCACTAGAGAGCTATTGCTATGACATCCGACTCCTAGGTTATTATGCAATAGAAAAAAAGAAATTTAGAATACCTTATTATTTTTGCACCTCTGGACTAGATACCTATCCTCATATTCTTCTTGGCTAACGCACCATTGAATAAACTTGTTCCAAGAGTTCCTTGTTGGTTACGGGTTTTTTTATAAATTTTCTTTCTCCCTCTATAGGATACACTTTGCTATTGTAAGTTTTGTAAGCTGTTAAGTAACTCAGTGCTGAGATAAATAGGGTCTTGATCTTCGAATCCCTTGATTTAAGTTCGTGATATAATTCAAAACCATTAATTTTTGGCATCCTAATATCTAATATCGTCAAGTCATATACATTTGGTTTGAAACTTTCCAAAGCCACGACCGGATCCGTAAAGCAATCTATGTCGAATCCATAATTTTCGAGTATCATTTCCAAAGTCCTGCCAATGTCTTTTTCATCATCCACTATCAAAATCCTCTTGTTCACTTGAGCCATTTACACCAACCCTCGATTACGTTATCTTTTTTCTTCATTAAACCCCAGTTTAAAATATACCAATATAGTAATAAGTATTCTTGAATTAGGCTAGTAAAATCTCGTCTACTTACAAACTAACTTTAGAACTAAATTAAAGGAGCCGGTAATATTGACTTACAGATTCATTGTACTACTAAATTCAGTACATTCGTTGTTACAGGTACTTTTCGGTACTTTTTGGGTAGATTAGGAATATTCTGCTTAATCTGGTGTCCACGTTTGATTACAGAAGCCGCTTCCGTAATTAGTCATATACTTAATCGTCTTCATATAGTTCCTGGCTAACCAGCATTGAATAAACTTGCCCCAAAAGGTCTTCGCTGCTTACAGGTTTCTTCATGAAATGTCGTACTCCCCTTAAAGGATACACTTTGCTATTTCGACTATTGTAAGGCTCTACACTATTCAGTGCTGTGATAAATAGGGTCTTGATCTTCGAATCCCTTGATTTCAGTTGGTCATATAATTCGAAGCCATTAATTTCTGCCATCTTAATGTCTAAAATTATCAAGTCATATACATTTGGTTTGAAACTTTTCAAAGCCATGGCGGCATCCGTAAAGCAATCTATATCGAATCCATAATTTTCGAGTATCATTTCCAAAGTCCTGCCTACGTCTCTTTCATCATCCACTATCAAAATCCTCTTGTTCACTTGAGCCATTTACACCAACCCTCGAAATGCTACCTCGAAAAGACTCAGATATAATATTGTGTCAAATATTGTCTTAAGCATAATGACAATAACGAAGAGGTAATTTTTAATTATTTATCAACAATTGATTATAGAACTTCCGAAATGAGAAGAGTTATCAAGTACGAGTATTATGATTCTAAGCAGGTAAAAAATTCAATTGTGACAGGCTAACTGTATTTATTAAATTTTTGTTGTTAATTTTTCAAATTGATTTATTTTAAATCTCGAATATTTCTATATCTCATATATTGATTTTAAGCTAGGAATTATATTCAGTAATAAATGATATTGTGCAATAAACCTGCATGGATTCCGAAGAGTATAATAGTGAAGTGACTATTAGAAGTAGCGCGAAAGTGGAGGGTGGTACAACGTGTGCGCCGTGCGTTGACAGGAGATATGCTGAATGTAACGTTACTTATTGCCTCTTCTGCACACCACTATTCATGTCATGATGTAAACATGTGAAATCTCTACACCAGTAACAAAAACCGCAATTGGGACATAATGATTTTGAACGTGTTGGATGAAATTCGGTGTAGCAGTTAAAGCAAATCATTAGAATTTCATATTAATGAATTATTATATATAAATAAAATTCAAAAACCTAAGACATACACCTTTATTTGTAGAACCTCCAAAATATGTTA
Organism: Nitrososphaerales archaeon TH703; assembly: GCA_014523525.1. GTDB lineage: Archaea > Thermoproteota > Nitrososphaeria > Nitrososphaerales > Nitrososphaeraceae > TA-21. Next base: position 2,961 of record JAATVL010000071.1, read on the forward strand.
AGGAAGATATAGTTTGAATTACAATAAACTAACTCCAGACGAAGAAAGAGTCCTTGTAGATAAAGCAACGGAACCTCCTTTCACGGGTGAGTACGACAATTTTTACGAAGATGGAACTTTTATCTGTCGAAGGTGTAATACGCCTCTCTTTTCATCAAAAAGCAAGTTTGATTCCGGATGTGGATGGCCAAGCTTTGACGAGTATTTCCCAAATGCGGTAAAGCGTGTCCCTGATCCTGATGGAATAAGAACAGAAATAGAATGTTCAAATTGTAATGCACATTTAGGACACGAATTTCTGGGAGAACATTTGACAGATAAGAATACGCGAGAATGTGTCAATTCGTTATCTATACGTTTTGTCCCGAGGGGAAAAGAGTTACCAGAGAGAATACATGAATAATAATAATAAGACTGAAATCGCGACACTTGCTAACGGATGTTTTTGGTGTACGGAAGCAATTTTCGGAAGAGTCAAAGGTGTCAAATCTATTCTACCCGGCTATGCTGGAGGAACAGTGAAAAATCCTTCCTATGATCAAGTATGCACTGGTAAGACCGGTCATGCAGAATCAATTCAGATAGAATTTGATCCGAAAGTTACATCTTTTGAAAAAATCCTTGATATCTTCTGGCATACCCATGACCCAACGACTCTCAATAGACAAGGTAATGATGTTGGCACACAGTACCGATCTGCAATATTTTATCATGACAAAATGCAAAAAGAGATTGCTGAGAGATCAAGAAATGATCTCGAAAAGGCAAATGTTTATAATGATTCAATTGTGACAGAAATTACTCCTTTTAAGAATTTTTATGTTGCAGAGGATTATCACAAAAATTACTATGAAAAACATCAGGATGCTCCCTATTGCAATTTTGTCATTGATCCCAAGGTCAGGAAACTTCTTGAGAAGTATGGAAATGACGTAAAACAGGAATTTAAGTAACTATGAATAAGGCAATTCATAATTCCACACTAACCCTTGCTATTTTGATCCTGTTCTTCTTGGCAATTGTCAGAACGAAAATCAGTTAAATCATAGATATATCCTCTAGTTTGGATTAGAATTGTTAACAGTATGGTTTCCGACGGCTCCAGACCTACGAATCTACTGATGGCCTACTATTATCGATACTAAATAACATCTACATCAAACCAAGTTGTCTCATCATTCCAACCAAATCGTAGAATAGATTTTCCTCAATAATTTTCCCATCTTTCCAGTGGGCTACTGTGCAAAAATCTACCTTAAAGTTCTTGTTCGTAGGCTGAATTGTTTTTCCATCATTGCCAATCATTGGTCCTTTATGCGTGCCTGTAAATTCTGCTACGGAACAGGTCCAATCCCCCTGACCGAAGAAGATTTTATATGGATTGTTCTCTACATGGTTATCAGGAAATGCATTGAAAAAATATTCTCCTTCCTTTTTGTGTGCGTCTATACCTACAGTAGGTGGCTGACCCGGCCAACGCACAATGACGTCATCTGCATGTCGCTTGCTAAAAGTATCCCAGTCCTGTGAATTCCAAGCATCGTCTAAAGTCTTCATCAAATTCATATTTTCCTCAGCGCTCATGAACATCATATCTATTCAAAAATAGAAAAGTCTTTCCTGAATTAACTGTGGTCATCGTGTCTTTTGCTCATTAGACAAGTCATTATTAGCGAAACAAAAAGCTAAATACCCGGTAGTAGAACCATAGTACATGAGGGGCACTAATCCCGATGAACCCGAAACGGTTCGAAACCTTAAAGATTACTTGTCTATCTAATAGTACCAAAAATCCTCCTTTTAGCACCGATATCGTCACGCATCCCATCATATTTTGAGCACAAATTTCATTCTTTGTAGACTAGTAAAAATTAAATCATCACCTAGAATTGCTCTTCAACTGTTACATGTAATGGATTCTTTAATTTCTTAATAGCACTTCAGATACAAAGATCTTCGACGTCTACATCCACATACAAGACGTTGAGGATTTAATCAGAAAATGGTGTGATGGAAAAGATAGATTCAAAACTATTGTCTGGTAGTGGTTTAAACATACTGAATAATTTTTTGTTTCCAAATATTAGAAAAACTGTATTTGGCCCAAATAAATGTCTTTGAGACAAAATAAACACATAGATAGATATACGATTAGCGTGGATCATATACATGCATAAGTTTTTTTACGGAAATAATCCTCACAGTAATAAACATAGACCAACCCCAACATTGCGACCAGTAAATATATCTAGAGAGCAACTCAGAGATTTTCGAACCTTACTTTCAGATCCTAGAACATCTGAGAAAATAAAAAAAAGATTTATGGTTGACAAAGCAGGCGGTTATTGTTCCATGTGTGGTGATATAGCAACTCAAATAGCAAGTTATAACATGGATGGTGCCACGCTTGTGGAAAAGTATTGTGACACTTGTCTTGACAGGGGAATTAACTAAAAATGGACTATCTTAGACAAGATTGACACCCATTAATAACAAAATTCTTCAAAATAAGTCATTTCATATGAGTACTCATAAATGATTGTTTGCTGTATTGTCCTTTAATAAAAGGAGAACCTGGTGGTGTAATGACTAATTACCTTACAAAATTTTACACGAAGTATACCAGCACCATATCTCTCAACA
>JAATVL010000072.1 GCA_014523525.1 Nitrososphaerales archaeon TH703
GAAATAGATTCAATAGCCCCAGTTAGAGGAATGGGCGGAGATAGTATGGTTACAGAAAGAGTAGTGTCACAATTGCTTACAGAATTAGATGGTATCCAGTCACTTTCAGGAGTAGTAGTACTGGCTGCAACAAACAGAGCTGATATTATTGATACTGCATTGTTACGACCTGGGAGATTTGATAAAATCTTGTTAGTTCCGTTACCCGATAAATTAGCTAGACAAAAAATATTGGAGATACACAGTAAGGATAAGCCACTTGGTTCAGATGTTGACTTGTCCAAAATCGCTGAAATGACGGATGGTTTCAGTGGTGCTGACACCAGCTCTGTCGTTAATACAGCTGTATCATTAGTTCTACACGAATATCTCGCAAAATATCCCACACCCGAAGAAGCTGCAAAACATGCATCAGAGGCGCATGTAATGATGAGGCATATTGAAGAGGGCGTCAAAAAGATTAAAGCGCAAAGAGAAGGTAAACCGGGAGAGAAAGTTTCGGTTCAGTACTACAGATAATATCAGTTCCACTACTCTCATTTTCTTTTGGATTTGATTATCACAATCTGTGAAGGGAAATAGCAAGTAATCCTAATCAGGGCTGTATAGTTTTTCTCTAATGACTTCAAACGCCTTAGCGGCATCATTCATACTTAAAATCAAAATTATTTCATTTTGTGAGAAAAAAGCGTTGTACAAAGGAATACGGTTGTTGTGCAGTATGGAAAAAACAATTGAGAGTACTTCATATGTATTTTCTTTATCTGATTGAACAGTAATTGTAATTTTAGAAAGCCCATCTTTTATTTCTCCTGTAGCACCTTCGTTGGATGATTTGAACACACTTCGAATTTCTTCTATGTCTTCAGCAAACAGTCGAATTTGCTTGTTACTCCTGAACATATTGTATCCGCTGCCCAATTCAAATATCTCATCTAAGACTCGATAAACCTCATCGGTTTCATGGAAGTCAATATCAATAATACTGCCCGTGAGAGTCATTCTGACTCCGTCGAAAACTGGGTGATATTTATAGTCAATTTCATCCAAAGAATCCGCAAATCGTTTTATAGCTACTACAAGGGTATTAATATTAACTTCGGATTTTGTTAGTTTTTCAACTTGTGGTTTAATTTTTTGTGCTAACGCCGTATAGTTTGCAATACCTGAGCTTAACGCCTGAAAAAATAACGTATTAGAACTGATTATTTGTTTCACTGCATGAGGTACGGAAAAAGTTTGAGAATACATAAATTTAATGTATGCTATAAAAGTAATAAACCTTTCTTCAATACCTAAAAATAATACTATATGTACGAAAACTTACAAAATGTTAGAATTCCTGTTTTGACATGCATGAACAATTGATATGAGATCAAATTAAGCTATATTGTTCTAATGGAGTTGACAATTAGTCTTTTTAAGTAAATCAAAATATTGTCAGCATTGACTAAGCGTGAATTTATTATAGATAACGGAAGGGAAAAAATTCAGGAATTGGGATATCTCCACAAAAATGTTGCAGTCAAATATCTTATGAAGAGGCGAAGGTCTCTTTTAATGACAAAGAATCTAGAAAAAGTAGAATCTCTTTTTGCTAATCTTCCCAGAAAAATAAGCATAATTGGAAAGCAAATTACACATAATTATGAAGTAAATTGGGAAAGACAAGGGATAACCGAATTTGAAGGATCAAGATTTGTATTTAGTCTCAAGTCACTCGATAATTAAATCAAATACGAAAATAATAAAATTTTTCACTGGTTAGCAGTATGATTATCTTTTCCATATTGATACTCAAATCATGTCTTAGTACCATAGAATTCAAATTCCGTCAACGCATAGTAACTTTCTTTCATTAATAATAAAAATCAACATTCTGATGCTTACTAAAATAAAGAGATCAATATTCTTGTACTTTTATAAGATCACTTTAATTTCCATACAATCCTATCTATGAATGCCAGATTATGAATATCCAATCAAGATTTGAGCAGTTCAAATTATTTAGAAGAGTATTTATAATATACAATTAAACCAAATTAGCATATAACTGTAAATTCTGAATTTGGTGAAACACTTGAAATATCCTATAAGAAATATTGTGTTAGAAAAAATAAAAGAAGTAGGAAATTTGTCAGATAATGAGTTATTGAGTAATCTAGAAAAAGATGGCGTACAAATAACAGGGGCTGATTTAAACAAAACGTTACTCGATTTAGAAATATTTGGATTAGTAAGAGTAAGTTGGTTAACAAAAGAAAAAAGACGAATAGAACTAGTTACCTGAAGGATTTTTTATTTTAAGTAACTTGATTAATTCATAATCTTTTGTCAGATCTACTATCCAAAATGAGCTATATATTATACGATTCTCATATTCATCTTACTGATACTGTATATGATAATTTTTTGTCGTCAATACTCATAACTTTGAGAGGAATGCGAATAAAAGCATGCTCTGTAACAGTAAACAATTCGACTTCATTAAAGGCAATAAAACTTTTTGAGGAAGTGAACATGCATAGTTTTGTCTATAATTTTGTTGGAATCCATCCACAATTCGCAGACGAAAATATTTCAATGTTTGAAGCAATTGTTACCTCAAATCTACACAGCATTAATGGAATTGGTGAAATAGGATTAGATCCTGCTTACTACAATCAACAAAAAAATACTGAAATATCACAAGTTCAGGTATTCAATAAAATGTTATCTATTGCAGAAACATATGATAAACCCGTTTCAATACATTCTAGAAATTCACTAGACCAAATTCTGAATGTCTTGTCGGCGTATAACCTGAAAAGAGTGTGCCTTCATTGGTTTGATGGAACTCCGCAGCAATTAGAGAAATCTCTTGATATGGGTCTGTATATTTCCTACGGTCCATCCATAGTATATTCAAAGAAAAAACAAAGTCTTCTGAAATTAACAAATCAAAGCAGATTACTAATTGAAACCGATGGACCAGTAAGATATCCATCATGCTTTAAGAATGTTATTACACTTCCAAGTTCAGCTCTCATGAGTGTCGTAAGAAGCATTTCGGAAGTTCTACGCTTACCTCCCAAGAACGTGATAGACACACTTGAAAAAAACTCAATTTTATTCCTTGATTAGTATCTAAATATAGTTACTTGAATAAGGAAGGTATAAAATAGCCTTCTTGAATAGTCTCATATATTGAATAGAGTTAAGAAACTTTCAACAGAGCTCTTAAACCGGTATCCAGATAAATTCAATGTTGATTTTCAACAAAATAAGAAAATAATAGATGAGATTGCAAAAGTTAAATCGAAAGAATTGAGAAATCAGATAGCCGGTTATATAGCTTCATATATCAACAAACAAACTAAAGAACAAAATAAGAAAATTGAACAAGATGTTGAAGAGACTTGATCATTAGGTAACTGGTAGGAAATTGATTACATTAAGGCTATTAGGTTCCATCAAGAAATTTTGTGGTAAAGAGCATATTATTATTAATGAAAAGGAAATTATGATATCAAATATATTTTCCATACTTAATCACAACATTGACAATTCTAACTTTATTGATAAAGAAAATCTTTTGATTTTGATTAATGGTGTAGATCTATCAATATGCGGCGTTGATCAAAAAATCAAATCTGGAGACATTGTGACTATTGCGAATCTAATTCATGGCGGTTAACTCTATTTAGTAGTTGACAATACTTAGCTTGACATGAAAGTAAAGATCAAAGCCATTAGTAACCTCTCATTGTATAAAATTGATTCGATTTTTGTAGCAATTATCTGTACAGATACTCTATTTGTTGCTGACATTGGAGTAACAATTGCGACATTTAGAAAGATGTTCCCAGACGTTATGATTCAGGGTATTAATCCAAGTTATATTTTTGGTAAAAGACATATCTTTGAAGTAATAAAGATTATTTTGGAATGTAACAAGAGAAATATCAAAATTGCTAAAAAGTTGGAGATGGAACTTCTACTGAGAATTGTTTGTAGTAATCAAGTCGATAAAGCAATTAATATCGGAGGGATAAAAAATAATGGTTCTGGATGTTTCATTTTATTTTCTGAAAAGAAACGTCCAATTATTGATTCGATAAAATATTTACGTAAAATGTTTGTCAAAGAAAATAGCTTTCTCTTGAATGCAACTAAAGAAAAAATGCTTGACTTGTGTGAAAGATTGCAGTTTCCATGTAGCAATTTTAATACAAAGGAATTTTTAAAAATTCTAACCGAAAAAGCAGCACTTGTTTCACAACAAGTATCCAATTAAGAATCAAAACTGTTAGACATTTCCTTATTAGCCATTATTTCAGTCATACACTTAGCTTAAGGTAAATTTTCCTCTTAAGAGTAAAGCAATGATCGAAGCTCCAATAAATGTTGATATCACAAAATAACCACCATAGATTTTACTATGCGTTATTTTTCTAATATGGTATGAAATATAGAAAGATTGTCGAAACTTCCATATATTCATCCAATTTAGAAAAAATGAAGGAATTTTATGTTGATAAATTAGGTCTAGATTTTGGCTCTGAGCAAAAGGGACGACACGTATTCTTAAAGACAGATAAGAATATGCATCTTATTTTTAATCATGAGGTAACAACAACTGAAAACGAAACTACTCATGGAGCACCCACTCCACCATCAATGGTTCATATAGCTTTTGAGATCGGATCTGGAGAATATGAGAATGCAAAGAACTTGCTATTTTTACCAATAACAAATTTTACTAATGAGCTTGCAAGTAATGCTATTTATTGTACAGATATTTTTTCTTTCACAGAGCTAAATATTTGATTGGATCTGAGAATTGAAACCCCAGCTAGTCTGTTTACTATTTGGATCAATATTATCCAACTTGGATTATCCAGATTTACTTTCCTATCTATATCGCTAGTCACAGTGGAAATAATTTCTTTAGAATGTAATTTAGTATGCCTTTTTTCTATCATGACCATAAATGTTTCATGTTGACCTATTTTTGGGCAAAGCTGTTTGACGGCGTTATGAATCTCAATTATTTCTGTCCTACAAATTTTTTCTAATGGTATAATTCTCAGAACATATCTGAATCTCCATGGTTCATTTCTAACCATTTCTCTACAATTTTCCACTATTTGAAGGGGATCAAGACGAGTATTCGCCAGAATAATACCTGAAATGGAAGTAATCTCAATTGAAGGTTCCTTATCACCGAGCATATCCAACAACTGGGATAATTCGTCAGAAGCATCACTTTCTTTGTACTTAAAGGTTGTTACCAGCAAGTTGCAATTCATGATATTTATGACTAATGAGTGGTCTTAA
>JAATVL010000073.1 GCA_014523525.1 Nitrososphaerales archaeon TH703
GACACTTTCCTCGATCCTAGAATGGAGGGAGCTGCACTAAATGAACGTGGAAAAAAGAAAATGTCTTGTAAAGTCAGCATTGTTGACATAATTGGAGAAGAATATCTCCTGTACCAAGCTCCTAAGCCTGACTATGCGTTGATAAGAGCAACTACGGCGGACGAAACCGGTAATCTCTCAATGGAAGATGAGGGTACTAGAGGAACTGTTCTTAGTATAGCACAGGCTACAAAGGCTGGGCCAAAGCAGGGAACAGTTATGGCTCAAGTACGTTGGTTGACCAAGTCGTGGACAATTAATCCTCGTGATGTGGACATACCTAATCCTCTGGTAGACTTTGTTATTGTTTCTCCGAAAGAATATCACACACAGGGTGGAACTATAGAATATGATCCTAGTATTTCTTACAAGATAGTCCCACCAATAACTGATAGGCTAATTGAAACGGTTACCAAGAGAGAGAAAAAGGATTATGAACGCATAATAGCTAGGAGAATTCTGTTGGAGCTCATCAAAGTGCTGGAAGAAAAGAACGCTCCTGTTTTAGTAAACTTAGGAATAGGTATACCGGCTCTGGTATCGTTAATTGCTGCTGAAGAGGAAGTTACAGAATTCATAATTACGGTGCTTGAATCGGGACAATGGGGAGGAATTGCACTTTCGGGTATAGACTTTGGTTTAGCAGTAAGCCCATTCGCACTTTCCACCATACCTGATATGTTTTCCAACTTTGAAGGGGGCATAATCGATGTTGCATCTCTTGGTTTTTTGCAAATAGACAAAGAAGGTAATGTAAATCCCTCGATACTTCCCCACAGGATTTTCGGCCCTGGCGGATTCCCAGTAATTGCGGGAGGCGCACCAAAAACGTATTTTGCTGGCGCATTCATGGGAGGCGAAACCAGGATTAACATTCTCAATAACAATCTGAACATTATCCAGGACGGCACGGTACCTAAATTTATTGACAAAGTATTCAAGGTAGTCTTTAGTGGCAAACAAGCCATAAAATTCCGAAAAGAGATACTGTACGTTACCGAGAGAGCCGTATTTAGGTTAACCAATGAAGGACTGGTGCTTGAGGAAATTGCACCTGGTATAGAACTGGATAAAGATGTATTATCTAAGATGCAGTTTAGACCTGTCGTAAAATCTTCAGTAAGTGTCATGGATGAAAAGCTCTTTAGAGAAGGTAAAATGGGATTGAGGGATGAAATAATGCAGATATTTAGGCGATGACTCGAGAGCTGCAATTTGAGTCAAGTGACGATCAACCCAACTTATGTTTCCCTTATTAATAACGGAAAATTTACTTTTCCAGATGACTAATTGCTTTGGTTATCTGGTACTCGAATTATTTTGCATAGTAAATTTAGTAAGTGAACAATATTTATTCAAGGACTAAAAGTACATCCCCCGTTTTAACTGACTGCCCCTTTTGCACTAGTATCTGTCTTATTCTCCCAGCCGAGGACGCTCTAATTAAATTTTCCATCTTCATGGCTTCTAGGATAATCAAAAGATCACTTTTTTTAATTTCTTGACCTTCCTCCGTCATGACTTCAACGACCCTGCCTCCTATAGGTGCTCTGATCTCTTTACTTTCGATGACATCTGTCAAACTTCTTGAGACGGTGTAGGATATCCCGTTAATTATAAGAAATGAGATTGTTCCTTCTTCTATATAATCGAGATGAAAAGTTTTTCCTTCCAAGGTAATATGATCCTCATCCAAGCTTATCTCCATCTCTCTCCCATTGACTCTGGCCTTTCTACCGACGATAACAATATCATAGTTGTTTCCGTTAACCTCAACAATCATTTTATTTATTCCACCCAAAGTAAGGATCATTATGTTGGTCTTCATTACTCCAATCAAATCTGCTGCTATTCCAAAGATCTAATTTATTTTTTGGTAGAAAATGGAACTTCTTAGGTATAACTGAAAAAAGTGCTGCTGCAATTTCCCCTTCTTTTGAAGAAAAATACTTCAATTGATCTACAAAAGATGTGTCATAATTACCATCAAGAAATCTCTTATCTCTTAATGCCGAAAGGTGAAAAGGTATGGTTGTAGGTATTCCAGAAATTCGAAAGGATGATAGTGATCTCATCATTTTTTCTATAGCTTCTCTTCTGTTATTACCAAAACAAATGAGCTTGGATATGAGTGAATCATAGAAAGAGGGAATAGAATATCCAGAGAACATTGCAGTATCAATCCTTACTCCATCTTCCTTTGGAGGATCGAATTCCTTAATAGTTCCTACATGAGGAACAAATGTTACTGGATGCTCTGCGTTTATTCTACATTCAATTGCATGTCCTTTAGGCATTACATCAGTCTGTTTTATTGTTAAGCCCTTTGAAGTCGATACGTGAATCTGTTGTTCAACTATATCAATTCCAGTTACCATCTCGGTTATCGGATGTTCTACTTGTATCCTTGAATTAAGCTCCATAAAGTAGAATCCTCCGTCTTTATAGAGAAATTCAACTGTTCCTGCGCTTGTATAGGCCATTTCCTTAGCGATTGCTACGGCAATTTTGGTCAACTTATCTCTAATTTCTGGTGTTAGTGCAGGTGAAGGAGTCTCCTCTATGAGTTTCTGGTGTCGCCTTTGTACCGAACATTCTCTTTCACCAAGATGAATTACATCTGATTTATCTCCAATAATTTGAACTTCAATATGTCTGGGATTTTGAATGTACTTTTCAATGTAAACTCTATCTGATCCAAAGCTAATCGATGCTTCATTCTTGGAAGACGCGAAGGCGTTTTTTAACTCTTGGTAAGTGTTTACTATTCTAAGGCCGCGTCCTCCGCCTCCTTTCACAGCCTTAATGATTAGCGGAAAGCCTATTTTTTCTGTTAATGATACCGCTTCATCATACATTGATATTTCCTTGCCTTCAACTACGGGTGCAAATTTAGACGCAACTTCCCTTGCCCTAACTTTATCTCCTGATAATCCCAGCGTTTTTGAAGACGGTCCTACAAACGTAATGCCATTTTTTTCACAAGTTTCGGAAAACTCAGCGCTTTCTGCAAGAAACCCATAACCTGGATGTACAAGATCACACCCTAGCTTTTTAATAGCATCGATAACTTTTCCCATGCAAAGATAACTCTCAACGGGTGTCAATCCTCCTATGCTAACCACCTCATCGCAATATTTGACATGTAGGGAATTCTTATCGGCCTCTGAATAAATGCCACAAGGACTAATTCCCAACTTTCTGCAACTCCGCGCTATCCTTGTTGCTATCTCGCCCCTGTTGGCAATAAGTAGCTTAGACAATGAGTGAGGAAGATCGTAGAGGCTTAAAAATTATTCTGGTATTTATCTAGGGGATTTGGCAGAATACGATCCTGTTAATGGGATTTCAATAGATCGTGTTTTAATACAAGCCATATTGTATTGTTTTGATCATATCAATAGTTATAATTCAAGTCTTTTTCATCATGCAAAATCTCCAAATCATATTTACAACGGGATATTTCCATGCTTCCTTAACGGCCTTCTTTCCCTCTTCCTGCAAATAGAGTTTAATGAGGATATGAGTACGATTCTGGTATTTTTCGGTTCGATAATATCATCGATAAAGCCTTTTGACGCAGCAACATAAGGATTTGCGAATTTACGTCTGTATTCCTCCACCAATTCTATCCGCTTCTTTTGGGGGTTTTCAGATTGAGAAATCTCATTCCTAAAGATGATATTACAAGCACCTTCTGGGCCCATGACAGCAATCTCCGCGTTAGGCCACGCAAAGTTATAATCTGAACCTATGTGTTTACTATTCATGACATCATAAGCACCTCCGTATGCTTTTCTTATTATCACAGTTAGCCTCGGCACAGTGGCCTCTGAAAAAGCGTACAAGAGTTTTGCGCCATGTCTTATAATTCCTCCCCATTCCTGATTAGTTCCTGGAAGAAATCCAGGGACATCAACAAATGCAAGTAGTGGAATATTAAAACAGTCGCAGAATCTTGTAAATCTTGTTGCCTTGTCACACGAATCTATGTCTAATACACCAGCCAAAACTTCGGGATTGTTAGCAACTATACCTATCGAATTTCCATCAAGCCTTGCGAATCCTACCAGCACATTCTTTGCCCAGTGCTTTTGAACTTCAAGAAAATCTCCATCATCTACAATACTTTCTATAACAGTTCGCATGCTGTATGGCTTATGGGGATCCGACGGTAAAATTGTGTTCAAGTTCTCGCTTGTTCTTTTGGGATCGTCTTTAGCAGCTATTCGAGATGGATTTTCGAGATTGTTGGAGGGGATAAAAGAAAGTAATTTCTTTAGTATGTTAAAACATTCTTGCTCATCCTCCGCAAGAAAATGAGCTACTCCACTTTTTTGGTTATGAACCCAAGCTCCACCCAACTCATCAAAACTGACTTCCTCTTTAGTTACCTCCTTAACAACTTCCGGACCTGTTACAAACATATATGCAGATTTTGTCATTATTATGAAATCAGTTAAAGCAGGTGAATAAACTGCGCCTCCAGCACAAGGTCCCAATATGAGAGATATTTGAGGGACTACTCCTGAAGCTGACACATTTCTACGAAAAATCTCAGCATATCCACCGAGACTCATCACACCTTCCTGAATACGTGCCCCACCTGAATCATTTATTCCTAGTATTGGAACGCCTTGTTTCAAGGCAAGATCCATTATCTTGCACACCTTAGAAGCGAATGACCATCCCAAAGAGCCACCGAATGCTGTGAAATCATGCGAAAAGGAATAAAATAATCTGCCATCAACTAATCCATATCCTGTGACAACTCCATCTCCAAGAATTTTTTTATTTTGCATTCCAAATTCTGTACAGTCGTGAATCACGAATGGATCTATCTCAATGAATGTTCCTTGGTCAAATAATACATCCATCCTTTCAAATGCTGTCAGTTTTCCTCTTTTCCGTTGCTGTTCTTGTTTCTCCTTTCCTCCCCCTAGGAAATGTTCCTTCCTTTTTTCCTCCATCTCGGAGCCCATAAAGTCAAAATAATATAGAACTACTAAAAAGCTTTTAAAAATTGAGTTCTTAGATGACAGACGTCATCTAATAGGTAAATGAGTCCTTATTGTCCAATAAATAGAGTTTGTTGAAGGTCAGTGTGATAGAAGTAAATTTAAGATTGATTACTAAGATCGTAAACTCGACTCAGATTTCATTTGATACGAGAAACCTAGCGATAAGGGAAGGAAACTTGTCTTGGTAACACAAAATTAAATACTCAATTGTATCTTGAAAAAACATTTAGTATAGCGCCCTGATTTTCTAAATTAATACAGATAATATTGAAAAATATGAAAGATTTCTCGAAAAATATGCCGGGTCTCACTTTACTACAAGGACGTTACTACTTGCATGGGTTACGACACTAGAAGCCACACTTCCAAGTAACAGTTTCTTAATACCCGACTTTCCTCTAGTGCCAACTACTATTAAATCAACATTTTGATTTTCAGCATAATTAAGTATTGAATTTGCGGTCGGAACTGGACCTCCAACAACTTCTACGATTGTTTGAATACCTTTTTCTTCGAATTTCTTGCCTATTTTGTCTAACCTTTTCTTGGCCTCTCTCTCATATCGTTCATATTCTTTCAAACCATAAGTTGGTGCAATAATAATAGAAGACGCTACTTGTTTTGCTGTGCTTATGCCTAGAATATTCAATAGGATCACACAAGCATTATCTTCCTTGCTAGCTAGTCGAATCGCGTAATCTACTGCTCTCAGCGATGACTCGGAACCATCAACTGCTACCAGTATTTTCTGTGGTCCATCAGATTTTCTTCTGAGGTACAGGATTCCTTTTGCCGTGGTCATATAAGATCTCAGCACATCATGATATCTCAATAAATCCTCGTTCACTAATTCTGCTGTAATCCTTCTAACAAGTGGCTCCGATAGAGAGAGTCTGTCAATTATGGTCTTCTTCCTTATCCCCTCTTTAGCCAAAGTAAGTATTTCCCTAACTATTCTATCATATCCGTAGAAATTCGATCTCAATTTCCCAGTCAATTATACTAGTACCTAGACCGTACAATTCACGTTGTCTATATTTCTTGTGAAGACGATTCCTTACACTGCATTTATTAAAGTTGTATAATCTCACATAGGATAATCCTGTAATACATAACAAGATCGTATGAGCAGTCATTGATTTCAGAACAGATCAAAAGGAATCCGCATAATAATTATAGTAGAATATGTCAGGACATAACTGGTGGTATTTGTTGAAAGTAGATGCATTTCAAAAAATTCTTGTTGCTGTTGATGATTCTAAAATTTCGAACAAAGCCTTTCAATATGCATGTTTGCTTGCTCGTAATAGCAGAATGCCATTGCAAATCGTACACGTAGTCGAAGAGTTTGGGAATGTAGGTTATTCCATTTCCAAAGAATTGGAAATGACTGGTGAAGAAATTCTTCGGAAGTATGAAGCTAGAGCCAAGTCCTTAGGATTAACTTCTGTAAAAACCATAAATGCTAGAGGAAATCCAAGTGAAGAAATATTGAAGATTGCAAATAGAGAAAATGTGGATACCATAATTGTTGGTAGCAGAGGCCGGTATTCTTCTAAGGATATTCTGCTAGGCAGTACCTCGTACAAACTTGTCCATTACTCGAAATGCACTGTAATAATTGTGAAGTAATAAATTACAGAAACTTAGAATTTATCGATTTACAGTACTTACAATATTAACACCCTTGTGTGGACTATGCCTAGAAGTATTCCACATTGTGTACCTAGCACTTTTTTCTGGTAGGAGTAAGTGAAACAACAGAAACCATAAAATGGGTTTGCCGTTTAATTCTGCAGACTTGGTGATAATCATCCTTAAATTCCAAAACAATTTACAAATCAATTTTCCGTTCTAGAAATGTGATATGATATTAATTAAGGAAGAAACACAAGGTCTGATAATATATTGGCAACTGTAATTATAGTGTGTGGTTTACCGGGTGTTGGTAAAACGACATTTGTTAAGGATCTTGCACCGCTGATGAGAGCTGTTATTTTATCCACTGATAAGATCAGGAAGGAACTAATACCAAGACCAAAGTACGACTGGAAAGAAAGAAAATTAATTTA
>JAATVL010000074.1 GCA_014523525.1 Nitrososphaerales archaeon TH703
GGAGAACCTATGAATCCTCAAAGTAGAGAATATCCAACTTCATTTATTCAAACAGGAGTTTCTGTCATTGACGGGATGTTGACTTTGGTAAGAGGTCAAAAGCTACCAATTTTTTCTGGTTCCGGGATGCCACACAATATATTAGCGGCACAAATTGCACGTCAAGCGACTGTTGTAGGAACAAACGAAGACTTTGCTGTAGTGTTTGCTGCAATTGGTGTCCAGTACTCTGAAGCTCAGTATTTCAAGAGGAGCTTGGAAGAATCTGGCGCATTAAGAAGGAGTGTATTGTTTGTTAATCTTGCAGATGACCCTGCAATTGAAAGAATTATTACTCCTAGAGTGGCTTTAACAGTCGCTGAATATCTTGCATTTGATCTTGGAATGCATGTTTTGGCGATACTAACTGATATGACCAATTATGCCGAAGCACTCAGAGAGATAAGTGCAGCAAGAGAAGAAGTTCCAGGTAGAAAGGGTTACCCCGGATATCTCTATACTGATCTGGCAAATAATTACGAGAGAGCGGGTAGAATTAAGGGAAAGAATGGCAGTGTTACTCAAATGCCGATTCTATCAATGCCAGCAGATGATATTACACATCCTATACCCGATTTGACTGGTTATATCACAGAAGGACAGGTTGTCCTTGGAAGAGATCTATTCCGAAAGGGAATATATCCACCCGTAAACGTAATGATGTCTCTATCTAGATTAATGAAGGATGGAGTTGGAGAAGGAAAAACAAGGTCCGATCACATGGAAGTTGGTAACCAATTATACGACGCTTATTCCAGAGCTCAAGAGGTTAGGGCATTAGCAGAAATTGTAGGAAAGGCAGGTTTGACAGGAGTTGATTTGAAGTATCTTGACGCTGGTGATAGTTTCGAAACCCATTTCTTAAAACAAAGTCCTGACGAAAATAGAAACTTGGATGAAACACTAAGTAGAGCATGGGATATACTAGCAACATTACCAGAAGGAGAACTAACTAAAATTAAGGACAAACATATTCAACAATATTATAAAGGAAATAAGTAAGTAGATATTTATCAAAATGTCTTTTGGCAAAAATGTTACTGCAACAAAAATTGAACTGATAAAGATAAGAAGATCTTTGCAAGTTAGTACCATGGTTCACAAAATACTTGATGATAAAAGAGAAGTCTTACTTAAAAAAATTGATGAAATGATAGAAGAAGCTAACAAGACAAGAGGAGATATATGGTCTCCACTCTCTGATATTTATTCAGCAGTTTATGATTCCTACATGTCATTAGGTACATCCACGCTTGAATCAATATCAGATTCGACTCCAGGAATAATGGAAGTAAATGTGGATGTGAGAAGAATTGTGGATGTTAAGATTCCTACTTTAAAGATAAAAACCAAAGAAGCCGGTCAAGAGCTATCATATGGTTTTTCCGAAACAAATGTCTATGTTGACAAGGCGTCGAAACTCATAAAGAATATGCTTCCTCAGATTTGCAAGGCCGCAGAGTATGAAAATGCTATTTTTAGCCTAGCCAAGGAACTTGAAAAAACACAAAAATTAATTAATGCACTTGAATTTGTTATTATTCCCCAGTATCAAAGTGCTATATCCTTTATTAAAGGAACATTGGAGGAACGTGAAAGAGAAGAATTTGTCAGACTTAAGAAGGTAAAAGTCGTTTTAGACAAGAAAAAGAATATAGAATAGAAAAAACAAAGAATATCTATGGCGGCCAAAAAAATGGATAACGATGTCATATCAGAATATTTTAAAGAATCAAAACAAAATTTACAAGTAGAACACGATTCAATGGTTGAAGATGTAAAAAAGTATATTTCCTCTTACAAGAAAAAAGCATTATCAAATGCTTGAGTATTACAAATAATTTGTTTCAACTAGTTTATACCAAAATATCACTTCGCAATCACATAAATCAAATACCAATCTCTATCTATGAGAAATTTCTTAATAAAAGATCCTCTGAAATATAGAACAAATTGGAAATTGCGAATTTCTAGCATCGTTTAGTTTACCAATGATGCTGCGAAATCATGTCTTTTCATACTTCCTTAGTTATAATTAAATATGGCATTTAATTTGCAACCAGTGTATGAAGTGTGTTAACAGAGAAAAAATTAGCGTTATTCTTCTGGCCATTGCCATAACATCTAGCATTCTAATCTTCTATAACAATTGGGTATATGCACAGGCTAATCAAACGGCTACGTCGGTGGCTGCCAGTTCATCCAAGTTTATTGGTGCAGGCATGGCCTTTGGTCTTGCAGCTGCTGGATCAGGAATAGGCTTAGGATTTGTGGGTGCTGCTGGTTTGGCAGCTATAAGCGATAATCCAAAGATGCAATCTAGGGTCTTCATATTTGTTGGTATGGTCGAATCAATTGCAATCTATGGTATTGTGATGATGTTCATTATCTTGGGTCAGTGACAGAGATAATACATCCTCGACGGATTACTTTTTTACTATAGACTAGAAGATCGTAGTTTTTGACCAGATTGTAGCTCAATTTTTTGTCAAGTGGCTCCTAGAAAATCTACAATTTCCATATGGGAGTAGGAATTTCTGGAATATCAAGGGTTAGACAATTGACAAGTAAATAGGAATATTTTTCTAGATTCTTGAAGGGAATAAAAGGGAAAGGTTTTAAGGAGAATTAATAATCAAACAACTCAATACTATGGGGCAGGCTAAACTTTTAAAGACAACTGTAATTCTGCCAAGAATTGAAACTCACAAAGCCGTAAGTAAGTTGGCAGAATTCGAATGGTTTCAGCCATTGCAGAATCCTTCTGAACATAGTAATCCGTATTTTGATGATCTTTTGTTAAATGCTCAAAAATTATTTCAGGATATTGACGAAGTCATAAGATCCTTGGGCATACCAACTGAAATTGGCATAATGACCACCCTTTTTAAGGGTGCTCCTCAGAAAAGAACTGATTACAAGATAAATGATATTCAGAGTTTCATCGTTGAATTGGAAAAAAAAAGTAAGGTTCTACTGGAAGAACCGATATCTTTACTGAAAGCGCAACAACAAACTGAAAAGGAACTTGAAGAATACCGAGATGCACGGGACGCAATTGGTAGTGCTTCAAAGCTCAAAATGGAACTATCTGGACTGCGTAGCCTGAAAACATTTTTTGCAGAAATTTTTATTGCTAATTCCAATGACATTAAGGAGATTCAAAATAGTTTGAGTGATCTGATTGTATATCC
The DNA here is from genome assembly GCA_014523525.1 of Nitrososphaerales archaeon TH703. GTDB lineage: Archaea > Thermoproteota > Nitrososphaeria > Nitrososphaerales > Nitrososphaeraceae > TA-21. The sequence goes on from JAATVL010000074.1 coordinate 3,234, forward strand.
CTTCAAGCTTAATGATGACAAATCTTCTATCACTGTCATCGGCTCACAAGAAGATTCCGAAAAAGTCTTGAAGGTGCTTAGAAGCTTCAATGTACATCCCATTCAAATTCCATCTGATTTGCCACAAAATCCAAGTACGGCCTATGATAAATGCCAGAAAATATGTAAGGAGCTCGAAAAGAAATCTGCAGAAATTACTAAAAAAATTGAAAAGTTGAAAGTATCACTCTTGCCCAAATTGCTTTCATTGTACGAATCATCCAAGGTCGCAAAAGATATTTTGGAGGTAACAAGAAAGCCAGGAGGAACAAAGAATTTTGCAGTCATTCAGGGATATATCCCAGTCAGTAAGGAAAGAAGGTTCGAGACTCTCACAAAAAGTTATGTGTCTATGACAGAACCAGCCTATCTTGATAGCGATCCTAACAATCAGCTTCCAACCCTGCTTGTTAATAACAGATATACAAAGACTTTTGAAGTAATAACTGAGACTCAAGGTATTCCCTCACCGGGTGAAGTAGACCCGACTCCCATTATTGCTTTTGTATGGCCTGTTTTTTATGGACTTATGTTTGCAGATTTCGGACATGGCCTGTTACTTTTCGGCTTGGGTATGTTCCTTAGATATAGAGCGAATGGGAATTTAAAGACATGGGCAACCCTTTTGGCTGCAAGCGGTGCAGCGGCGACCATAGCCGGTATAGGGGTAGGGGAGATGTTTGGTTATCACCTTTTGGAGATAAATATTTTTGGATATGTTTTAGAGCCATTGGATGGTCTAGTGGGCGCCCTAAATGTCTCACAATTAACATTCGATCAGGTAGTAAACATACTCAAGGTATCGGTGGCTATCGGTATTGTGCACTTATTGATGGCGATGTTACTCAAACTTAGGGCTGATATATTGGACAGGAATAAACTTGCCGTTCTGACACATGATATCCCTTATATAATCCAGTTTCTTGCCGTAGTAGCGTTGATACTTGCTGCGATAGGTTCTGGATACGATATAATAGGTATGTTTGGAATAACCGGTGTTACTCATGATGAGCCGGTACCGTGGCTGACATATTTATTCGGAGATTGGGTAACGGTGGAGCTAGTTGCAAAAGCCGCACCTCCAATAATCATTGCAACCGCAGGAATTATGATTTATGGGGGTAAAAAAGAACAAGAACTTGCTGCTAAACATGGTCATGATGAAGGAGCAGGATTGATGGGAATTGTTATAGAGGTCATACTGGTAAGGATAATTGAAATTCTTTCTAATGTGATTAGTTACACCAGACTTGGAATCATGTTACTGGTACATTCTGCTCTATTGGTAACGGTCAATCAATCATACGATACTGGAGGCGGATTAGCAGTTTTAATTGGTGGTAATATAGGAATCATGCTTATTGAAGGATTAATTGTATATATTCAGGATATTAGATTACACCTTTACGAATGGTTCCCAAAATGGTATAAGGGCGAAGGAGTCGAATTTAAGAAATTAATTCCAAAGATGCTTTATTCAAATCTTGTGTGGTCAGAAAAACAATCTAGTTAAAAGATATTTATTTACTTAAACAAAAATATTTTTTATCACTAAATATATAGATTTATTAGCAATTGAAGCAGATGGACTTAATTTGTGATGTGGAATAAAATAGTGGAATAGAATAATCCTAATTGAGATTAATTAACTTTGATAGTATAGTTTCTCCTGGGATTTTCTGTTCAATGCCGGATGCTATTGCTGACAAATTTCTAACTTCTACCATGATCAGTTTTAGGGCGGCAAGTACAATGCCTACACTAAACATGGTTCTAAAAGCTGACTGTGCTCGCTTCAGCCCAATTTGTTCAAATCCCTTCTCTATTTGTAATATAGAGTCTATATCACTAGTTGGATTTTGGGGAACTAAGTCTTTGTAAACAGTGGTGGACAACTCTGCGATTGCCTCTGGTATTTTTTCAGCGTTGATCATTTTTTGTAGTGTATCTTTTGTTACCTTAGAGGTATTGGTTACAATGAGCTGATTAATGTCATCAGGGGACAGATTCCAAAATTTTCCTCGAAGAATAGCTAGCACATTGTAAGAGTCAATATCTACTGAAACTATATTCTTTGCCTCCATAGATTGTGATTCAGTATTCATTGCTCTGCCTAAGTCATGATAGAAAACATGATCAAGA
>JAATVL010000075.1 GCA_014523525.1 Nitrososphaerales archaeon TH703
AAAACAGTAGTCCTTGGCTCATGGTTTGGGTGGGCTCTTGATGGCTATGATCTAGTTTTGATGCTCTTTGTAATATCATCTGTAAACCAACTCTTCTTTCCCTCAAATAATCCTACTCTAAGTCTACTAGCTACATTCGCCATATATACGATAACACTTGTGATGCGACCAGTTGGTGGAGCTATTTTTGGAAATTTTGGAGACAAACATGGAAGAAAAAAAGCAATGGTAATAACAATAGTGGGATTTTCAACTATCACATTTCTAACTGGGTTACTTCCTACGTGGCAAATGGTAGGCATGATAGCTCCAATATTACTTATAACTTTAAGATTTGCGCAAGGATTATTTGCTGGTGGCGAATGGGCAAGCGGCTCTGTAATCACAATGGAGACAGCACCAAAAGCAATGCGTGGATTACTTTCTGGATTTGTACAAAGTGGATACTCTTTTGGCTTTGTAATCGCATCACTAGCATATGGATTTGCAGTTACTGCTTATCCTGGACAATCATTTATAGAAATAGGATGGAGAATAATATTCTTTACAGGAATTATACCCGGATTGGTAGCTTTATTAATTAGATTTAAGATGAACGAATCAGAAATATGGCTTAAGAAATCCAAAGAAACAAAGAAGAAACCAATAGAGAAAGCCCCACTAACGAGGGTTGTATCTGATATAGAACAAAGGAAGCGATTGTTACTTGCTTTGATAATTATGACTGGTCTTATGTATTGTTACTATACTTCCATTGGCTTTATGCCTACATTTTTAGAGAAGTATGACAACATAAATAGAAATGAAGCAGCCACTATAATGATTGTTGTAACACTTGCAGCTATGGTTGGCACTATATTTACTGGTTTTATAAGCCAGTATATTGGGAGAATGAAAACTCTGACTATTTTTGCATCAACATCTATAATACTTGTAGTACCACTTCTCTATGGTTTATATCAAAGTACTAATATTAATGACAAAATAATTTATGGATCAATAGTAGTATTTGTATCTTCAACAGCTTTTGGGCCAATGCCTGCATTTCTATCAGAAAGATTCCCAACTGAAATAAGAAATACTGCTTCTGGCTTTGCTTACAATGGTGGGCTGATAATCGGATCATGGTCTCCACTTATTGCTATAAATCTTTTGTCTAATATACCCCACCAGCTACCTTTTGTGCTCGCATTAAACATCATAATTGGCGCAATAATAATATTGGTAGGTTCAAGGCTGAATCCTGACACTCGAAATGTGGATCTAGGCTAAGCAGGAGTAGGTAAGTAGGTAACTTTACTAAATTCTGGTATTAATAATATTCGGGTTCGGCGTCCTTATCGATATTGAGCTAGCAGGTATTAAAAAATAAGTGGTAAAATGCAGTTATAGGTTACAAGATGTTAATGATTACTCTTGTCTCAAAGCATCAAAATATTTTTTTCTTTCGGCCGCTATATTCAAGATATCAGTCTTTGTTACAAGACCTGTTATATCTCCTTCTCCATTACTGATGAATACAATATTCATTTTTCTTATGGCCATTTTATTTAAGGCCTGATCTGCATTGCTGTTTGCGTCCATAATTATCAAGTCATTTCTTGGGATCATTATATCATCTACTATTGTATTCATCCATTTATGCTCTGGAATAGCTCTGGCTACGGTGAGTGTTATGAGACCTATTACAGAACCAGAATCATCGGTTACCGGAAACGCAGTTTTCATATAAAATCCAAAGTACTTCGTAAAGACATCATACAAGTTTGTCCCCTTCTTCACTGCTATCATATTGGTATTCATGATGTGTCGAAGTGTGACGCTAGAAAGAATTGAACCAAGTTCCTTTTGTTGCATATATGAGTGAGCTCCTGCATTAAGGAACCAACCTATGAGCAATATCCAAAGGCCTCCAACAAAAGTTCGAGTTATTATGCCAAGGAATCCAAATCCCATTAGGGCGTAGGAAATTATTATACTTATTCTTATTACACTTCTCGTGGCTGCATCATAATCTCTCTTCCTCTTGACTAAGGTGGCTCTGAGTATCCTGCCACCATCCAAAGGAAAAGCAGGTATTAGATTGAAGGCACCTAACATGATATTTGCCAAGGTACCATAATAGAGAACTACGTCTATCGCCTGCAATGCAGTTGATGTGCCAATACCAATAATATCTTCAATAATAAAACTGAACAAGAAAAAGATACCAGCTAGACCAAAGCTGGTAAGAGGACCTACAATCGCTATATTAAATTCCTTCTGAAATTCTTTTGGTTCTTCCTCAATATCAGAAACTCCACCGAAAATGAATAACACAATCTGCCTTACTTTGATTCCGTATCTAATGGCCATGATGGAATGAGCAAGTTCGTGCAGTATCACCGAACTGAACAAGACAGCAGCACCTGTAACAGCGACATACAAGTTAACCGCAAAGCTTAATCCTGGAAGTAATGTAGGAATAAGGTATGCTGACAGCGACCAGGTTACCAGCACAAATATTATTATGAAGGTGTAGTGAATTTTAATCCTGATACCCCTAATCTTGGCTACGGTCATTGACATTGAATGTGCGCTTAGATCTTATGAATAGACTCTAATTTTAATGTGAAACTGAAGACTTGAGCAATGGGAATATTGTCTTATCTTGTTCACCATGAAATTGTCCCATATAGGAAGCAAAAGCAATTAATCAGAAGGTAAATAGATAAGTTTGAAGCTATTGTTTACCATATGAATCCACTTTAGCTTTTTGCAAATCTTTTTCCAATTTAAAGTTAAATCATTCAATTCACAGAATAATCTTAGTTTTTTTGTAATATTTTCTAATTGTGGATTGCGCAATTTCTCTAGCCTTTGCATGTTCTATCCGAAACATGGTAAAACTCATGACAGTTCCCTGATCCCATATAGGTTTTTCTTAGCCGTGGTAAGGATTGCCTTTGCCTGAGTGTCTAATATATCGGTCTTTTCTAATTCTTTTAACCTACGAGATTGGGTCTTGCTACTAAAGCCCTTTAGTAATCGCCCTCTTGTTCATCATGGTACCCAGTCCTCCCATGTGTAGGATTAAATAGAATTCACTAATAGTTAACATAGGTATAATGGAACTAGAGACAGACATTTGTAGTTCTTGCGGAAGACAAAAGGAAATATATCATGAAACTATGATTTCCAACCGTCTTAACAAAAGGTATTGTAAAGAATGCTATGATAACTTATACACAAACATCAATTGTAAAGTATGTGGTGAAGAAATGTTTAACAAAGATTACTTCAAACATCTACGAGAATTTCACCCTGAGTATAATCATAGAGAATTTGTACAATTCCGGTGATACTATTTTCGTTTAACCGTAATTCTAAAGTTTAAGTTTTAAAGGATATTATATCAAATAAAATTATTTATTATATAAAACTTCATGTAAATCCTGATAATAAAATTAAGTAGAATTAAAGAGAACCTACAAAGGAACGTTACCACAATTATACAACAGAGCGATAGTCATTTCACTACTAATACAGGGCAATGTGAATATGTTACGACTCCACTAGCAACGCTACCCAGCAAAAGTTTTTTAAATCCAGTCATACCTCTACTCCCAATAACAATCATATCTACTTTCTTCTTCTCTGCATATTCTACAATCTCTTTTACGACTGATGTATATTTAATAAGAACATCGGTCTTAACGCTCACTTTCTTTTCTGTTGCCTTTTGTTTCACCTCGTCTAGATCCTGCTCCGCTTTTTCCTTTTCTATCGTTTCAATTTCCTTCATTCTGCCAATATTCGCATACTCGAATTGACTATATGGGACAGAAGAGACGATAGATAACACAATCAATTCTGCGTCATTTTTTTTAGCCAAGTCAATCGCGTAGGTGCTGGCGTTGAAGGAAGGATCAGAACCATCGACTGCAACTAGTATCTTTCTGATAGGCAATAAACATTCATTACAATCAATATTTTATTAATTTTTCACCATTCAATGGAAATAATTCATGCTTGTCCGTTGAAATGGCTAAAGCGTATTTTCTTACACAATAGATGATAGAGTGACCTTATCATCTTACTACCATGTTGGCTTCCAATTATGTAGGAACGTGAACATTGTTCGAATTTTAATGTCTAGAAGAACTATATCCAACCATTATAGCCTTGCAGAAAGACAGAATACAGGGAGCAGGAAACCTGCTCGATGTAGTTTATGCCAACACACAGCGCAAATGCACCTTATCGATGAAGACGGCAATTAATGTTTAAGATGCAGTAGATAGGAGGAACTAATGTACTTTAGAAATACCTTCTGCCTCTCTCAAAAGCACTTCCTATTTTAAATCCTAAGCTCGCTAATTCAATTTATGAGCATAGAACAAACATTACAAAATGAGATTCAAGATTCTCAAAGGTGGCTTGATATCAAAAAGAGGAGACCACATACAAGCGAGAGTTGAATAAGAGAATTGAATCAACGTCATTTTAGAAACCCAACAAACGCTTAGCCATATTGGGAAGATGTAATATATAGTGCGCTACTAATGATCGTAAATGACCGCAGATAATCATCATAAGATAACGGATTTTTCCGATAGTATTTGCACTTGTAAGCAATGCAGTCATAAGATAAGTAGAGATTGCTTCAAAGTTCATTGCAACTGTTGTAAGAAAGAAGACCATTCGATGGTGATGAATGGATTTGAAGGATTTGAGGTAACTGACAAAAAATAGTAGTTTTGCAACTCACTCGCAACAATTTATTGAAGTTTTTTGTTTCTCCAAATCCTTTACCCAAATATGTTCTATGGCATGCGAAGTTATCAATTCTCTATGTATTATAGAATTTTCAATTTCGTTTCTATAAAATGTAATGCTCAAATCGCTTCCTCATCTTTTTTCTTGGTTACGAAATCTATCGCTCCTACTACATCTGAAATGAATATCTTACCGCCTAGATTCGGATCGCCTCCAAATTTTTCAAGGATCACTTGTGTTAGCTCTTCCACCATGTCGTCCCTGACTATAACCTCTACTTTTGTTCTTGGTATGAATTCGGGTGTTGCAGTTCTGGTACCTCTTTGAATTGAAACAGGTAGAGGTTTCACCTTGCCTCTCCCTTCAATCTGGGTTGCACTCATTCCTCCTATTTGCATGGCCTTGGGCAGTTCATCAATCTCGCTCAGCCATCTGTGCGGGATTATTATCTCGAGTCTTTTTAGTTGTCCCATGCACATAAATGAGCAACAGTTGTAATTAAACACTAGGAAAAACGTCCGTAGTTTAAGCCATGTGTATTCACGACATGCCAAACAACCATTGCTTTACCCGGCGTTTTTGGAAGGCAAACACCGGAGTGACCCATTCTATGGGATGGAGATTTGGTTCTCAATTTAGAATCATGAAGCCATCTAAAGAAGAATTTTAGGTGAGAGAGCTAGTCATTCCAGGTAGTTATCCACCTTTCATACGGACCTTCCTGAGGACTCAATTTTGCTATTATTGTTTATTTGATC
>JAATVL010000076.1 GCA_014523525.1 Nitrososphaerales archaeon TH703
GCTCTCCGAAGGCATAAAATGACAAATTCCTCTACTCTTCAAGATCATGTAAATCCAAATCCTAAAACAACTAATAAGATAGGTATTGGTCTAACAGGTTGCCTAATATAAGGTATAGATTATTCCAATTTTAAGATCGATCAGTTTGGGACCTGTTACTATAATGAAATTTGGAGGCAGTACGCTTGGAGAGGATGGTGCCTGCATAGACAAAATAATCAAAAGAATAAGTACGAAGATAGAAGGTCAAAACAAGGTTGTTGCCGTCTTTTCTGCACCTTTGATTAGATACAGGGACAAAATAAATTCTATGACTGACGTAGCGATACATATTGGAAAGAATTATGCCCAGTCGAATCCAATAGAAATCGACGTATTACGTGAAGTGTATGAAAACATTGCGTCAAATAGTCTTTCCCAGGAATATCGTAAAATATTTTCCGATGAAATAAATAAATTCCACAAAGAAGTCATAATTTCACTCAAACAAACTGCAGAGAACCGAAGATTTGTTGATGTTACCAGATCAAGAACGCTAGCATATAGTGGAGAGATACCTATGTCATACTTAATGGACTATATTTTAAAAAGTAAGGATATAAGGTCGGATCATGCAAGAATAGAACAATGGCCAATAATAACGGATGATAATTTTGAAGCTGCAAATTTTTTAATCGAAGAATCTAGGGAAAAATCAAAACATTTCTATGAGTTAATTGAAAAAAACAGTGTAGTAACAATAGGAGGTTTCATAGGAAAAACCATCGACGGACTAGAAACCACTTATGAGCGAGGAGGTTCTGATAGATCCGCTGCTGATGTTGCTATATTGTTGAACGAAAATTACAAAGCAGAATTAGATTTTGAAAAAGATAATGCTGTATTTAGTGCTGATCCAAAAATAGTAAAGAAAGCATTGGACGGTATCAAATTTTTGTCTTATAATGAGGCTAGATTAGCTGGTATGTTTGGAATGAAGATACTTGATCCTTTAGCAATTAAGGAAATCGAAAATAACAATATGGATATACCCATTGTAATTACTAATATGAATAATCCGTCCAATACTACTACAATATCAAAAATTTCTGCTGACCAATCAGATATTCTTGTCAAGATTGTTACTGGAAAGAGAAATTGTGCCATTGTGCGGATGGAAAGCATAGCAGCATCACATCTACTGGCGTCGCTTGAAAGTGATAAGCAATATCATGACTTTCTTAAATTATCTCCGTATAAGAAGGAAGGCATTGAAATCACCCGCATCCTATTCTTAGACGGAGACTACGTTCGTCGCAATGAACACCATTTTAAGTCGTATTATTCCAAAGCGGAGGTAGTATATGAAAGAGGTGTTGTTACTCTAATTGGTGATAATATGTGGAAAATACCTAAAATTGCGTCTACTACAAGTAGCACACTTGGAGAACATGGAATAAACATATTGAATCTGGACGCGCAAGAGGAAACTTCCCGTATACTAATTATTGTAGATGATTCTAAGGTAGCTGATGCGATAAGGGCAATCCATGATAAGAGAATCAAAATTGTTCGGGACGGAGTTTAATGAAAGACAAAAGTAAGATTTGGATGGATGGAAAGTTTGTTGATTGGAATAATGCAAAAATACATATTCTTACACACGGCTTACACTATGCAACGGCAGTATTTGAAGGGATTCGGTGCTACAGTACAAAAAAAGGTCCCGCAATTTTTCGACTAGAGGAACATATCAAAAGGCTAGTCAATAGTTGTAAAATGTATCATATGACTCTAGAATATTCTGAGAAAGAACTTAAAGAATCTATTATTGAGACAATAAAAATTAATAATGTTCAAGATTGCTATATCCGACCTATCTGCTACTATGGATACGGAAAGATGGGAGTCAATCCTTTACCCAATAAAGTATCAACATCCATAGCTCTGTGGGATTGGGAAGACCACATAAAAACACAAGGCGACAAAGGAATGAGAGTTATTGTTTCTTCATGGGTCAGAATAGATTCTAGAAGCTTACCTATACATGCTAAAGCTAGTGCAAACTATGCAAATTCAGCATTGGCGAGAATAGAAGCTTTAAAATCTGGAGTTGATGAGGCAATTATGTTAAACATGAGTGGTATGGTTGTGGAAGGAACAGCCGAAAATATTTTTATGGTAAAAGATGAAATGCTCGTTACACCTCCTTTAACATCAGGCGCCCTGGATGGCATTACCCGATCAAGTATACTAACTATAGCACAACACCTTGGCATTAACTTTCAAATTTGCGATATATCGCGTGATGAATTGTATTATGCTGATGAGGTATTCTTAACAGGAACGGCAGCTGAAATTAAGTCAATTGGTGAAATTGATAAAATAACGATTGCTAATGGAAGAACTGGAAAAATTACAACAAAGTTACAAAATCTTCACAATCAAATAGTACATGGTAATAATGAAAAATTTAAGAA
>JAATVL010000077.1 GCA_014523525.1 Nitrososphaerales archaeon TH703
ACTGGCCCTTGGTCGTCGCGCGATTGCCACTTTCGAACGGTCTTCCCTGCGAGCGGTTCACGTGCGGTCGCCTCGCGCCGGTAGTTGTATTCAATATCTCCCTCTCGCTGTTGCTCCTCGGTGAACCAGACGTTAAAGTCGAAGTTAAAGTCGCTCCCTAGCGATGATGCCCAAGGGAAAGTCCACCCCATCCGCTGCTTGTACGCCTGCAGCTTCGCGAGAGGTGCCCGCGACACTGCTAAAAGTGTGACGTCGTGGTTGGCCAGGTGGACTACCAAGCCGTCGAAGCCGTCGGCGATCGCCGAGCAGGCCGGACACCCCGCCGTGTAGTCGGGCCCGAACATGAAGTGATACACGAGGAGCTGTGAGCGTCCTCGGAAGAGGTCTGCCAGTAAGGCGCCGCCCTCGTCGATCTCGAATCGATACTCCTTGTCGATCCGAACCCACGGCAGCTTCTGCCGCCGCCGCGCAAGGTCGTCACTCCGTCGCGTGAGCTCCTTCTCCGCCTCTAGCAGTTTGAGCCGCGCTGCGAGCCACTGTTTACGTGTCCCGGTTTTGTGATTTATCAAGGCCAATCTCCTAAAGTTTTGCAATGTCCCAGTGCATCTGCATCTCCAGTAATCATATAGTTACCGTCACCTTCTATCACACAGGGAGCGTTACCATTGACACGTACTTCACCATAATCATCATCAGGATGAGACCCTCTGAAAGTTCTGTTATGGACTTTACTCCATATTCCAGATATGTTTGATATTGCCATTAAAGTAATATCTTGTATCGCATATATTAGTTTGAGTGTTTTCATTTCCTGTGACCATAGAACCCCTCCTTGTTAAGATAATCAATTGATAGGTCTGAAGCCGTCGGGGCAAATCTGATTTTTCAGATTAATCGGATTTAGAATTTCTAGTTTCCTTATATAGAGAACTTTACTTCGCAACAATATCGGAGTAGAAATTAATATTATTTTTGGGTTAATCTAATAAATTTCCTTCGGGACAGGGGATTGAGATTTTCTAGCATTTAGGGTTCCTCGAGATCCAAACCTTGCATGTAGTAGGGTTCTACTGCTTGGTATTTTAGTTTAGTTTTGTCTCGGCTGTAATATTCCAAATCGTAAAAAAAAAATCTATGATAGGAGATGAAGTTTAGCTATTTAATAATCCCCTATTCCGCAAGCAAGGATTTCGTATCCTACCAAGCCGTTCTGTCCGTTACCATCTTTATGCGCCTGTGTCAGACATTGCTTCTCGTCCTCTTCACTCAATTCATATCCGGGTGAGCTCTTGAACTTTTGCCAATCGACTGCATCGTGGTTTGTGCATTCCACCATGTCCACGCACTTTGAGAGCTCACATAGAGAACCCTTGTAAGCCAGCATCTTAAATTCCTTCGAGGACGGATTATTAGAGCCGTGGTTTTTTGGATTCCACTTCATATCCGCGTAGCCATCGCCACATTTTACAGTTTTCGCAAATGAGTAGTGCGTTGATAGAAATAACGTTAAAACCAGAGTTGCAAATAAGACAACAGTGATGTACCTGAACACAAAAGTTGTTGAAACTTATACTAAATAAATCTTTATTTCTCTAGGATTTAGAATATTTTTATAAATCTAATAATAAATTTCGGATCTCTAGGCAAATCGTGTCTGTAAGTGGTATCATCGTTTGGTCATTCAAGCAATCTTTTGGTTTCTTTAATTTCCTTTTGTGATGTTGTTCTATACTAAAACCGAATTAGAATTACGAGAATCTAATATATCAAGTCCCTTATAGGGACCGCATCCTTAACTAATCTCCTCTATTCTGGTTATAGCAAGGAGCTTTTGCATCGTCAAGCTTCGCTTCATGCCTACAATTTTTTTTGGTAACGTAATTACAATTTTACAATTTTTAAAATTAAGGTGTATGTAAATACTAAGACAACTGTCGTACGCACTATTAAGGTCTTCTGAAATCAGTTTTACAACTCCTATCTTTACGGCAATAAAGGTAATTTAAACGAAGGACTAGACACAGAAGCTCCGAAGACATCAAGTTCTGTTATGTGAGCATAATTATTTACGTTGTTGCCATTTACAGTTGTGTCAAACCGCAGAGCCTTTGCCTCAAAAAAGGAATTTTGTGACATTGGACTTAATATCCAGTTTGAAAATAAAAGCACAGTTGATCCTTGCTCATATGTAAGATCAGCTAATCTTAGAGCAAAAAATAATGTAGGTGACCAATAGGTAGATAAACAATAAAGAGTATACTTTTAATAGCAATGGATCTCAGCTTGAAAGAACAAATTAGTAGTTTCATAAGATCGTTACCAAATGTAGAGCGAAAACATGATCCTATGAGTAAAGAGGCTTATTTCTACGGTCTGAGAAATTTTTCTCATTTCCATGGTTCACGACATATTGATATCAGGCTTTCAAAACCTCAGCAAGAAGAAGCCTTGCGGACACATATGGCTATTCAGCATCAGTATGCTCCACAAGCAGGATGGGTTTCATGCATATTGGAAACTGAAGAGCAGGCAGAGAATACAAAGCGATTGATTAAAGAAGCATATGATACTTGCGTATCTCTGAAAACTTCACATAAACCAGCAAACTAGTTTTCAATGGGGAATTGTAATGATTGCTTTAATTGTTACTCCGAATTTCATCCAACCCGCTCAAAGCCATTATGTCCAAGTTGCGGCTTCTGTTACTGGTGTAGAGATTTTTCATGTTTTCATCATGATTAATACGTGGTTGAAGTCAGATAATAAGGTCAGACTATTGAAATAACATACATGGAGCTAGCAACAGAAAATGAGAATGCAGGCAAGGAAGAATCAGCAACCAGATTTTGGAACATATCACCACTCGACACCGCGCAGTTCAGAAAAGACAAGGGAAAAAGTCAAGATCGTATTCACGAAAGTCTTTGGCGATCTGCCATTCAGTCGGGACGACAAACTGAAAATTCTCGACGTAGGTTCTGGATTGGGATTTCTCTCATGCGTCTGCGCTGAATACTACCAGAACGCGAAAGTTACAGGGTTTGATACGTTCGAACATGGGAGCCTCAAGGACTCGAGTCTGGCAAAGGCGAAGAATAATGCAAAGATCCTAGGATTTCAGGAGAGGGTAAGGTTTCAGAAAGGGGATCTCTTTTCATCGGATTACAGCAAAGGGAAGTTCGACCTTTTCGTCTCCAATCTAGTCTTTCACAACCTCGGAAGGAAGCGTTTCGATGCGTATGAGAGACTGGCGTATTGGATTATGTCGAACTCGTACATTGTACTCGGTGATCTATTCTTTGACTACAAGCTAGATTTGAGGCGACTCGTAAGCCTGTTCGGCAACGTAGAGAAAAAGCCTAGCTTCAGTATAGGCAGACAATATAAGTTGGTGACGCTATCTGAGCCGAAGAAATAGTCGATCTTGTGTTACAGTCCTCTGGTAGAAATCGGGTGTCGAGCTCAGAGCAGGTCCAGTAGTTTTGATTAACAAATTTAATGTCAAGTCTGTTGAAGCAGGACAGTTTTCAAAAGAATGAGAAGAAGATGCTACTAAGTTCAAGGATCAACCAGGATTCGTTTCTGCACAGCTATATTAGGGAATAGGAAAAAGCACTGTATTTATCAATTATGCGGTATGGGAATCCAAAATATGGTCCGAATTTTGGAAAACCAACAAAAAATATTTACATGTCCAGATTAAATTTATAGAAAATAAATTTCTAAGTTGGTTGAGCAGAAATAATATTGATTATAATGATATAGATCACAGCATGATATAGATTGGATAATTTTGCAAATATTAACAATTCTATTTTGTCTTGCACGGTGAAATAAAAAGACTGGAACTTAACTTGCAGAACTACCAATCTTCGACTGGCGAGATGCGTTGTTAACGATTCGGATCCAACCAGTAGGATACGACTGAAAATCTGATGGGAGCAGCTGTTTGAATTTACATTCATTCTTATTGGAAATACATCTTGACAAAACTGTGTTAACTAATTTTATTAACCAGAAAACGCTAATTAGATCGTGAGAGAATTACTAGTTGCAACACTAGTTTCAACAATCCTAATCATTTTGCTGATTCCATTGATAACATCACCTTCCATGGCGCAGTCATGGTCAGAGGGAGCAGGTATGCCCACTGCAAGATCAGAAATTACTGCTACCAATATAGGAGATGCTATATACGTTATCGGCGGGTTCGATAAATCAGGCGATACCTTGGACGTTGTTGAAGTTTATAATGTCAATAATAATTCATGGAAATCGATAGCTCCTATGCCGCAAGGAGTACATCATACAGCTGCAGCGAGTTATAACGGAAAAATATACGTGGTAGGGGGATTCATTTCAAGGGAATGGATTCCATCCAATCAATTATTTATTTATGATCCAATAAAGGATCAGTGGACGGAGGGTAAATCGATGCCGACTCCGAGAGGTGCGTTAAATGCATTATTTGTTAATGGCACTCTATATGCCATAGGCGGACAAGACGAAGCTAGAATTTTGAATATAAATGAAGCTTATGATCCACTCACAAACAAGTGGTTCTCAAAAGCATCCATGCCTACTGGCAGACATCATGCTGCGTCTACAACAATTGACAACAAAATATATGTAGTCGGTGGAAGAATAGCTGGATCTTCTCCTTTAGTAAATGTTAATGTTAATGAAATGTATGATACTGAAAAAGACAAATGGACACAGATTGAATCCATGCCGTCAAAAAGAAGTGGAATAGCGGCTGCCACAATAAACAATAGCTTTTTCGTATTTGGAGGAGAAGATCTTACTAGGACATTTGGTAACAATGAAAAATATGACATAGAAAATGGTAAATGGACATTACTAGAATCAATGCCTACTTCCCGTCATGGTCTAGCAGCTATTTCTATTGGTAACAAAATTTTTGTAATTGGTGGAGGACCTGAACCCGGATTAAGCGTAAGCAATGTTAATGAAATCTACGGCGATACTATACTAAATTCTATTACACAAACAAATTAAGTAGTCTTAACACTACAATGCCAGAACAATTGCCACCTCAATCTATCAATGGAAGCAAAGCGGGTAAAATTTAACTAGCTAATAAAAGTGCCTCTCCAAAATTCATTTCACTTTACTATCCTAGAACCAATTTAGAGAACTAATATTATCGCGGGCTCGTCGGTACCCGCGACGCTATCGGTTCTAAATTAGGGTTCTTACTATAACAATAAGACACTAAGCTTTAAAGCTTTTCTTCTCTTCCATTCATTCTCCTAAACACCCCAAGATACAGTCTTTTATTATAAGTGGCGCTATCATTGTGAGCGTGAGTATTCCGGCTGTTACTGGTACAATTATCAATTTCATGTTAACACCACCTTTCTAATTATTTTTGAATTCATAAGTTATATTTGGTGAATCCACCACATTAAGGCTAGTAAGATGTCTTTTTTACTAATACCAAACGACTGGTATTTTTAATATTAGACTTTTATTTCTCGATTTTGTTGACTTGACTAATTCTAAACAGAATTCATTATTGATTAAGGAATCAGAATATAATGCTTATTCTCAAATGGGTCCGAAAAGGTGTGGCTTACAACTCACGAACCATTATCCGAATTACTAAGTCTAGAATTTAATTAGATCTAAATAAGAGGAAACGCTAAGTTATGAGCCCATCGGGATACATATTGTTTATAATTCGGACCTAAAGTCTTTATTGAAAATTTAACTGGAAGTAATCTACCTGCGGTAGATTCCTTTTCGAATTAATATTCTCATCAGTATCCTTATGACTATGTATATGATCCTCTCTGTTGGAGTCATTACGACGTATATAATATTACTAGGTGATGTTTAATTTGAATATGACGGAACTTTGTTTCAATTAACCCCACACTGAAATCCTGATTTATAAGACATTCTTTAAATATATGATATTAGCTGGGTTTCTCAGGTTGATCAGATTTAGAAATTTCTAGTTTCCATTGTAAAGAACTTGTTGGGTCATGCCTTTTACGATTTCTGTGATAGGTAATAATAATTAATTATATCTCCTTCACGATTAAATTATAAAATATAATGTTACGATTTATTGCTTTTTTGTGCCCTCACATTCCTGAGGCTTGTAAATAAAAAGGAAACTAACTATGTTAATCGATCCTTAATAATCTAGAATAAGTTAAGTGATATGATGTACATTCAAAAAACTTTGCGTGGCGATCATGCCAACTGTAATAACAATTTACCAATTAATGTTAAGTTGGACACAAGTGTAAACCGACGAAGTAACGAAGATAAAATTTCTACTCAGAGTGAACTTATTTTGTGTGAAAACTTGTATGAATCTGCAGCATTGTGTACTATTAACCTTAAAGTAGCTTTGACGAATCTATATTGAAGGAGAAATGTCTAATCCCTACGGAAATAACAGGTCCCATATCGGAAATATGTTCATATGGTTGGGCATATACATGGGGATTGGTTTAGCAATATCATTTGTTCTTCCATTTCCTATATCACTATTGACTATGTTTGTATCGATAATTGGGATTGATTATCTAAGAGCCAGATACATTATGAAAAAGATGGGCATCACTAACATAAGACAGATGTTTGGTTTCTTTTCGGCTCCGCAAACGCGAGATGAAGCACTGAAGTATTACTGCATGAGTTGCGGAACCGAACACAGAGAAACTTCCTGTCCTAAGTGTGGATCTAAAATGACAAGGGTAGCTTGATTGTAAACAAAATGAAGACGCTGGAAACCAAAAGGGAAAATGTACAGTCTTAAATGCTTACAATGCGGATCGGGCTTCCTTTGCAGCTTCAATCTTGAAGCGCCAATTTGCAGAAAATGTATTCAAAAAGCTAAATCATTGGACTCCACCATTGATTATGACAAAATGTGTCTCAAATGTGGTAACAGAAGAGTAATTTATGGTAAGGAAATGTGCTACTCTTGTTATTTCGGATTTGAAAAGAATGAAGCTCCTTTATGAGAAGCACTATACATAAGAACATAACGGAAGTCATTGGTGTCCCTTGTTAATTCAACTATCAATAATAGGACTTAGAGGTTCAACGGATTTAATGAAATACAGTCATATTTTACAGAACCACCAGAGGTCTATCACAAGTGGAATTATACTGTTACCAGATAGTATAGTCACTTCTATATAGAATGAAATATGAGACAATATCATTTTTGATTACATGAAAGGTCAAATCATTTTTTTAACCGTATCAAACTTTTTTGTTCAGGTTTTATGGAATCGATGATCATGCAGATCACAGGAATTTCAAATATACTTTGATAGCACTCTAGCGTGACATTTGAGTCTGTATCTTTTTAACCTATAGCAGTATCTTGCGTGATATTGATTTTCTCAGGTTATTTACACCATATCCAGATTTAGGCGATACCAGTATTGGATCCAGTATATTTAATTCTGTGAAAATCCTTTTAACATCATCAAATTCAGCTTTATCTATTTTAGAAAAAATTATTACAATTTTTTCTTTGTCTACTTTCAACTCTTCTAGCACATTCATACAGCTATAATATTTTATTCTAATTTCATCCTCCGATTCTGATGAATCAATTAGGAGGAGAATCATGTCTGCCTGAAGTGACTCTTCGAGAGTAGACTTAAAGGCCTCAATCATATAAGTAGGAAGTCTTCTAATGAATCCGACAGTATCAGTAAGCAAAAGTTTCTGTCCACCAATAATAAAGGACCTAGTCGTAGTCGAAAGTGTAGTAAATAAATTTTCAGATGTTTCTTTACTTTCAAGAGTAAGCAAGTTGAATAGAGTAGTCTTTCCTGAACTTGTGTATCCTACAAGAGAAACTATTGGCATTCTGTTATCAAGTCTCTGATTATGGTAAAGTTCGCGTTTTCTTCTAGCTTCTGTCAACTTATTTATAATAAATCCCATCCTCCTTTTCAAGTCCCTAAATTTTACGTCAACTATGTATTCTCCACTGCCTCCTTTGCCTGGTCTCTCGCTACCTATTAACAGTGTCGAGTTTTCCCTAATCCGCGGTAGCTCATATTTAATTTCTGCAAGTTGGATCTGTAATTTTGCTTCCGATGTAGTAGCTCTAGTGTAAAACAAGTCAAGGATAAGCCTTTCTCTATCTACTACCTTTGCGCCTGTTGTCTTCTCTAAATTATAGATCTGCTTTGGTGTCATATGTTCATCAACAATAATCTTGTCAGACTCAGTATGTTGAAGAAATTCTTTAATCTCTTCGACCTTGCCAGATCCCAGACCATATTTCGTATGCCTCAGGTCTTTTTGGGTAAAGCACTTTACAATATTAAAATTGCCCAATGATTCAACCAAACCTTTTCCTTCCTGTTTGCTGAAATCGTCAGCATATGTTACCAGTATAGCATTTTGTTTACTTGTCAGAATGTTTCAGGTCCGGACCAGTCCATATAATCATCATGTGAATATTCGTTTTTGTGCCCCCTTGAACACTCATGTGATGTTGCAGAATTAGCTTTTAATTTGGAACCTTCTTTGGTATCTTCAGGTATATAAACACCGGGAAACACTTCACCACAGTTCTTGCATTTTAACATCAGCATAGGCATTTGTCTTAAACTAACTATTATACGATGTCGATGCTATTAATATCTACCGACGCTAATATTCAAGTAAAAATGGATTAACTGTCACCAATCGTTAGCAATATCATATATCGACCAGATGTACGCGTTATTCGCTACTAGTATCTCTAAGACTTGACCATTTTTAGGAGCGCTAAGGGTAATTCAGGGTTTCTAGTACCAAAAGATACTTAAAAATAAATCATAATTTTACTGAATAAGGTCTAAGACCATTTTCAATTCATCTATCTCATTTTCTATAGCTTGTCTGTCTACCTCATCTCTACCATACTTTGCCGTGTACTTTGCCAACCTTTGACATGCTTCAATCTGTCCTAATATCAAGTCCTTCTTATCGTGACATAAACTATGGTAGCTATCAATCAAGGAATACGTTACTTTTCTCTTCTTATCCATGCATCCACAAGTTTTGGCCATAATGCCATAGGGTGATTCTGCTTCGGAAATATTCAATTTACTAAGACACCGTCATTGGAATCAAACCAGAATTCTAGGACCATACCATGAATATAATCATAAACTAGTCTGTATGACTCATAATCTGATACAGGCATTGATTCTACTTCATTATTACCACACAAAGGACAAGTATTGGGAATGATTAAGTTGGTCAAGCATGTGGCACACCAGTGACACGATTTACAGATCAAGAAATTTCTCTTGTCAATAAACTTATCTTTATTTTCATAGAGCAGCGGATAAATCTTCGAAGAGGTCACAATAACGAATCATAGCCTAACGCTTTTTGTATATTGATTTTATTTAACATCAATTATATTGAGTTTGGATGCATTTAAGCATATCTAATATTTGTATTAGCAACCGAAAGAATAGAATGGTTTAGAAAATATGTATAACTTGACAGAATATTACGAATATTGCCCCTATAACAAACAAAGATAACAAAAAAGTTATGTATTACTTAATAACTTACGAATGTTCCTATTCTTAGGAATTATAGCGCTTAAACTTTTTGTAGTTAGTCTTCATTACATTTTTTTGTTACTGAGAACATACAAATTTTACCACAGGCGGCGCAACTCATTTTTTAAGAGCAGGTTATTCGCACACTGTTTTAAGAACTCATTCTACTGATAACTTTTAAAGGCTTATATGACTTGAAGACGTTATCTTGATCAGTAAATAATAGTTGTGACGTTGTCAATCTGAAAACAAAACTATTAGGATAATACAAAATGAAAATAATAGCATGGTGTTATAACTGCAAACAGCAAATATGCTTTAACAACGAAACCAGAAATAGAAATGGTGTGGCAATTCCAGTGGATGATTATGGTAATCTTCACAGTTGCAGACATAAAAATCGAAAGCCTGGATTTCAAAGTCAAAAATGTTTCAGATGTGGACAAGTCATACATTTTGACGAAAATTACAGGTCAATTTCGGGAAAGTATATTCCACTCGATTGGAATTTGGGCAAACGACATGAGTGTAATGAGACGCCATATCTAGAGAATAGATAGTATAGGCTATCTCAAGAATTAATGAAAAAAGATGTGTACCAGGCGACAAGAACTGAACCACACATTACAGCGACATAGGAATAATGCACGATCACGAACAGCCATTGGAGATTACTCTAGACAAGTGTATTATTGTAATTTGACTATCTCATCCCAAGTTCCAGTTGCTGTCAGCATATAATATTTACAGTGATTTCCAGATTCTAAATGTATAATATTTCCAGCTGTAATTTGAACTTGAAATAACCTATTCAAGAATTGCAGGAAACTTGGTCATGCCACTACGTCCTTGGCTTGCCTATCAAGTGGTTTATTGTATTATATTTGTAGTGTGTCCATTAGGCCCAAACTTAGATCTTCAAGTAATTCGAACAAATCTATAAACTTCGAATTCCTTTTATAGACCGTAAGAGTTGCCATGCCATGGTAAAATGTCTTAATTCCTTGTACGATACGATATACGTAACATTTCCACGTTCGCATAGCTACAAATCATATCCTTCAAGTTACCCTGAAGATAGGTAACAATTAATTGGTGTAGAAGTAATCATACCTAGTGGTTAAATCCGCAAAATGTATTCAACAACAGCATGATTTGTGTGATGGAGAAATAATAGAAATAATCAATAACTCAAGGGAAACAAGAATTTGTGAATGTCAATGTCATGACAATATGTATAAACTAGTCAGTAGGATGCAGGCTGCAAATAATCAGTAATTATAGAACCCATGATATCAACGTAATAAACTAAAGTATAGCGTTATCAAGAGTTATTGAATTTCATATCTACCTGAAAAACCACAAACATCAATATATCATTTAGTTGTTTGTAATAAGAATGATTATGATTACCACAATTAAAGTCAATACGATCTTGCAATTTGCATAGTTATTGATTTATGTAACCCGCATTGGTTCTGTTAAGTCAAGTATTATGACTTAACCGGCAATTGCAGAACCTCAATTAAGCAAATTAACCACAGCCGTAGGTGACCTAATTAGGAATATGAGTTGACTAGAACTTAAATAATCTGCCAGGGAGCGTCTAACTTATAAATTAAGTGCGATATTATAACTATACATGGTCGATCTAGTTTATGGCCGTGGAATAACCGATATTGTTCGAGAGATACCTCTGTACGCCAGCATTTTCAAGAAATTTGTTGGTATCAAGTTTTTTCATACAAAGCCATCACTATACGGGTCAGCCGATATAATCAATGTTTGTAACCTTCACTGTTCTCATTGCTACTGGTGGTTAAATAGGAAGGACGATAATCAAGATTTAAGCGTAGAGGACTGGAGAAAAACAATCAGAAGAACATTCAAGAAACAAAACCTTTTTGTTGTCACACTGGTTGGCGGAGAGCCAACTATGAGACCAGAGATAATAGAGGTATTTTGTCAAGAGATGCCTAGGAGGGTATGTGTGGTCACAAATGGCTATTTCCCATTGAAGAGGTTCGAAAAGCTTTACTTTTATTGGATATCATTAGATGGAACTGAAAAGGCCCACGATGCTATTAGGGGAGAAGGTTCCTACGCCAAGACCAAAAGTAACATTCTAGAGTATATTAAAGGTCCTCCTAGGAACGGAAAGCCTGCTTGGAAAGATATTTGGATAACAATGACTATTAATTCAGTCAATTGCTCTACTGCTATTGATTTGGCAGATGAATGGGTTGGAAAAGTCAACAAAATTGGATTTCAGTTTCACACACCATTTATGAAAGGAGATCCTTTATGGCTACCATTTGGAAATTTACGTAATGATCTAGTAGATCGACTTATAGACCTGAGAAGAAAATATCCAGACTTTGTTATTAACAGTGAGAAACAATTAGCATTGATGAAAGGGAATTGGGGAGGTAGTGGGACAACTCCTGTTCAATGTCCCTCATGGGCTATACTTTCTTTGGATCATATGGGAAGAGTTAAACAGCCTTGTTGCATTGGTAGTGCTGATACCAAGTCACTAAAGCCAATCTGTGAAGATTGCGGTCTGGGTTGCTATTCTGTATTAGTCGCAAATGGCATTACAGGTGCATAGACTATGCAAATCTCTGGTTATGTATTTATTACCATAATTTGAAACACTATAAAGTAGGTTATTGTTACTAATTATAGGATAAGAGATTAACACAAAAATAAAATTGGATTGATGTACGGCAATGGGATTGATGTACACCATTATGATTCACTATTCAGTTGGAAATCTATTAGAATTTCGAATTTGAAGATGGCATCAGTAAGAAATTTTGGGAGTAGTTATAGTTTTAGTATAAAATCAAAAATAAATACTGGCAACAAATTAAGAACATACTAGTGGTCTTAATGTTACCGCTTTTACTGAAGACTTTTACTTACATTCGTGTGATGGATCTTTTAATTCACACAAGTTGTGCTTTTGCGAAGCGATCTCCGACACTGGTAATTCTAATGTTCGTTTTCTGTCCACTTTTTGCACCTTCGACAAATATTACAAATCCCTG
>JAATVL010000078.1 GCA_014523525.1 Nitrososphaerales archaeon TH703
ATTTTTGTCAAGTATTCAATTATTTGACCAGGTTGATTCGTTTTGATCCTGAGGCATATTCCTCCATTTCCTCTTGTTTTCCAAGGAATATTCGGATTTAGTCTCACAAGGAGTGGATAATCAATGAAAACAGAATGCAATTCTCTTGTTAGCCTGGAAGTTATCTTAAAGGCCAGGTTAGTAGTACATCTTCCAGAATAAGAATCAGTATCGTCAAATCCTATATGGAGAACTCTTGATCCCGTTGAACCATATTGTAACATGTGAGAAATACTGAACCGTTCAAGAGATATTAATTCTATTGCGCAAACTCAAAAATATCTACTGCGATATTTTGCAGATGTAACAAACGATCATAAGAATATCCCGTCAATATCGACTCCCTAAAAGGTGAAATAAGATTCTCACAAACAAATAAAAAACTTGACATTATACAATCCATTGCGGCTCTTGGTAATTAAATCATGAAAATTATTCTTGTTGCTTATATTCTATTTATTCTCTTTTCAGTTTATTTATTCCAATCTGAGCTGCCAATTCTATACCCAACGACTTCACACGCGCTTGTGTCAAATGAAAATCATGAAAGATATGACAAGTTTGGCATTAGAGAAATTTATCCGACGAAAGTAAATGGTAGAGAGTGGTATGTTAATATGGAGAATCCAAAAGGTGATGAAAGTTTTGCAGTTACCTTTAATCCAAATCTTACGAAACAACAAGATGGTTCATGGAGGGTTTCTGTTCCAGTTGTTAGGATGAATGTAAAGACACTAGAAGGGGAAACAAATTGGAAAAATGTGGAAATGTCAGGCTACGCAAAGATCGTTTCAGTGATTAAAAATAGTAGCAATAAGGTGATAGAAAATGATTTGACATGGTATGCTAGAGGCGGAAAACATAATCCAGGGATTCCATGCGAAGCAACGGCCTATATGGGAGGACTTTATGACAATGGTAAAGTTGGGTGGAAAAAAGAATTATGGTTTGTTGGAGGATATACAGACGAAAGGCAATCCAACAAAGTAACTAACTCGCTACTTGATAGATGGATTGGATGGAAGGTAGTAATTTATAACATAAATAATAATGAGGTAAAATTAGAGTCGTATTTGGATAATACAAATTCTAACTATTGGGTTAGAGTTACAGATTTGGTTGATGACGGAGGATGGTACGCAAAAATGCCGGATTCTAATTTTTTTGATGCTGGTTGTTCCAAGGATAAGGACTCTATAATAACTAATTCAGGATCTACAGCTACGTTTAGATCCGATAATTTGATTTGGGATTTCAAGAATTTGAGTATTAGAGAAATCGAGCCAGACAAATCTTCTTATCAATGATGATTTTATTATCTTTGATATTGTATATAGATAAGCCATCTCTAGACTCATGCCTCAAAACAATAGACGCAGAAAATCAGTATTTAATCATGAGTTTGAAATAAAAATCAAAGTGAATTCATGAGCTAATCCATTTTAGAATTAATTATCAATTTGAGCACTCTTTTGCGTTGGCAAATCGAATGATAAGATTATCAATTTCGGTTTTTATTTTACGTTTAGCAAAAATGCCAAATACTGCTCCAATTTTTCCAAATTTAAGATCTGCTTCTATTTTTATTTCAGTCCTTGAATTAGATTTTTGATTAAACCTATCATCAAAATCGTCCCCTTAGTATCACCCTCAATAATCTCACTTATGAGCAATCTGTTTGGTTCTAAGATGTGTTTTACTTTCTGCTTTATTTCTTTTCCTTATATTGAAACGATCTCTTCTGTTAGTATTTGATTATCGGATTGTTCCAAAATGTTGAATGACTTGTATTTATCCGGAAATAGACTTGGTAGTTTACCTATATCCTTAATTACAGAAAAAACATTTTCCTGTGCTAATTTAACAATTTTGGATGATATTACTCTAACCATGGATGATTTATGATCTGCTGATTTTTAAACAATATGTTTCTATATGTGCAATCGAATAATAATTGGTAGGGATGAACGTAATATTAAATGAAAAACTTTTATCATGAATTTGAGGTAAATTCTAACATAGATAAAGTTTGGAAATTTTATACTGACATAAGACATCTTGAAGTAGTTAGTCCAAAAGATATAAAATTGAATATAATGCAAAGTACGGATAAAATATTAAAAAAAGGAACAGTTGCATGTTTTTCTGGGAAAATAGTCATAAGTGCAAAATGGTGCTCTAAAATAACTTTTTTTGAAAAATATAAATATGTGGATGAAATGATACCAAATGAAAGTAAAAAGCCTCCCTTTCAAATATGGAAACATGAGCATA
>JAATVL010000079.1 GCA_014523525.1 Nitrososphaerales archaeon TH703
ATCGTAGAATCTCTCTATCTAGCTGCATTAATTTCATATCCTCGTACTTCGAGTCAGAAACTTCCTCCATCCATAGGGTATAAACAGATACTTGAACAATTATGCATAAACTATGTCACGAAGTATGAAAATATTATAAAGGACTTACTAAGAAGAAAATTTTTAGTTCCCTATCAAGGTGATGAAGAAGATCCTGCCCATCCGGCCATTTATCCTACAGGCGTAAAACAAAAAAAACTTAGCATACTCCAGCAAAGAATCTTAGATCTTATTATTAAGAGATTTTTATCTACATTTGGAAACATTGCTGTAATAAAATATAGCGAAGTATCTGTTAATGTTAATGGGTATCAATTTATAGCAAAAGGCAATAAAATCTTAAACGATGGTTGGATCCCTATTTATGAACCTTATTTTAGTATCAATGATTCTAATTTACCAGATCTTACGATTGGTGAGCGTATAAAAGTGAATGAAGTCACTGCAATGGAAGATTTTACAAGACCTCCTGCTAGATATAATGAAGCAAGCCTTTTGGATAAAATGGAATCTGAGGGCATTGGAACAAAATCTACCAGGGCTGGAATAACCAATTTATTAATAAAGCGTAAATACATAACTCAAGACAAAATTGGAATAGAACCTACGGAATTGGGTTTTACTATATTCAATACCATGAAAAAATTTGTTTCTGAGATTGTTTCAACAAAATTAACTAACTTCCTTGAGTCCAGCATTAAAGGTATAGAAAAGGGAGAACTTAATATGAATGATGTTCGCAAATATTTAGAAAAATCATTAGAGAGTCCCTTAAACAAGATCAAAACAAACGAATGGACTATTGGTGATGAAATAAAAAATGTATTGACTAATTCAGAAAGTGGAATGAGAATTGGTAAATGCCCAAAATGTCAATTTGGAGAAATGATCTTGATCAAGTCGAGTAAATCCAATAAACGATTTATTGTCTGTTCTCAATATAGAGTGACGGGTTGTAATGCCATTGCATCAGTCCCTCAAATAGGCTTCATTAAAAAGAGTAATACTATTTGTTCATGTGGATGGCCGATCTTAAGGATTGTGTTTGCAAGAAAAAAGTTATGGAGAATTTGTGTGAATAGAGCTTGTCCTGAAAATACATATAAGAAAAATGCTAGTCATCATGATTCAGAATCAAATACATCAATATAATTTTTGTACACATCAGTTCTTCTATTTTTTAAAAGCGGAAGTCTTCTCCTTATTGTATTTATCCTTGAGTTATCAATGTCCATAATTTCCATGCCTTCTCGATTTCCCATATCGACTAAGGCAGTACCAAATGGATCAATTACCATACTACGCCCACAATAAATATTGCCAAGCTGATTTGGTGCTATCACATAAACGCCATTTTCTATTGCTCTTGCTTTCAACATTATTTCCCAGTGTTCTCGTTTCATAAATCCAGCTACCCACGCAGATGGAGATACCAATATACTTGCCCCATTGACAGCTAGAATTCTAGAAATTTCTGGAAACCGCATATCATAGCATATCAGTAACCCTAGATTTCCTACAGATGTTCTTGTTGGTCTTTCAATAATACTACCTGCTATTAACTTCTTAGATTCTTTGAAGCCCAAGGCATCGTACAGATGAACCTTTCTATATACAGATTCTAATTTTCCTCGCTCATTAATTATTACCGCGGTATCAAAGACTTTATGATTCTGTTTATTGGTATCGATAAATTCGTATAATGTTGCAATGACATTTATCTTGTTTCTTTTGGCAGAGCTTGACAACATTGATATGAAGTTACCATCTATTTTTTCTGCAATTTTGTGCAACTCTTCTGGTTTTTGTTCGGCGGGAGAATATGCCATTTGAAACTCTGGAAAGCAGATTAATTGTGCCTTGTTCTTGACAGCTTCATTTATTAAATTTAATGAATAAGCTAAATTTTGTTCCTTATTCACTGAAGATTTCATTTGAACTACAGCAGCTCTAAATTTTTTCTTCATCTAGCACGCCTTAAGAGTGTAGAATAAAATTTTTTCCAAACACAAGGCTTGCGAACAAAAATTAATCAATTCCTTTCGGCAGAATAAGCTTGTTTCTTATGCGAATATCCTCGTTCTTCCAAAAACTCCCAATTTTTTCCACATATTACACAGGTAATACGGTTTTCATTCTTGAATAATTCCAACTCGTAATGGCTACAACGGATCTGGTATTCTTTTTTCATGGAATCCATTTCCCTCAAAGTTTCAATGTGTCTCACAGAATTTTCCGTCATATAGTGAAATACTTGATTTGGTTACTCTTATCTTTGTTTTGATTTCTAGCTTTTCTACTGATTGCAATTCAAATAAACTATCGTCTAAAAAAATGATAAACTATTATGAAATTTCAGTAAGTTTGATAAGTACCAATGAGGATAATTGTTTAATGAAAAAGTGTCCTATTTGCGGCTGCACAAAGCACAAGTTATTTGGATGTGCAAGACACTGGTTACGTCATACAAGGAATATTGAGGGGTCTTGTGAAGAAAAGTAATTTTTAACTATTTTATTTCGTACAATGCTATCGATAGTTTCAATGCCATAGTATCATCAGTTTTTTCCGCTAGGGGCAATATGTATTTCTGTGTCTCTTCCTTATATCGTAGCGCCTTTTCCTTCTTTACGTCGTTTTTCAAAAACCGCGCGTTGTCCAAACGGTCTGCAAGTTTTATGAATCGAGACATCTTTGGGCTTTTTGAAATATTTTCAAAATAGTTGACAAGTAATTTTTCTCTGTTTCCCTCATTTGTTTTTGGTTCAGTCAAAGTCTTGATAGTAACATACACATTTTCTCCGAAATTTGATTTTAAAAATTCGACAATTTCACGATCGTCCTTACTTTTTTCTATGGCTTCATGTAGAATAGCTGCACAAATTGTATCTACATCATGAACTTTTAACTCGTCAGATAATATTAATGCCACCTTCATAGCATGATTGATGTAAGGTTCATGACTTTCATTTCTAAATAATCCTGAATATACATTAGCGGCAAAACTAAATGCTTTAGTAATCTTCACAACATCATTGAGGTTATCCCCAAATGGTTGAATTAACCTGGTAAATGCTACTTTCGTAAAATTATTCAAATTCCATTGCATTTTGATTCACATAATTAACTAAACAATTATTTTTAAATAGTTTCTCAAGAATGCTAATCAACAAACCTATTCAATTCTTATTCTTCTAATAGTCTGTACAATTATAGTAGATGAGCAAAATTGAAATAAACGAAATTGAGTGGTATTTCAGAGATTTTTTATTTA
>JAATVL010000080.1 GCA_014523525.1 Nitrososphaerales archaeon TH703
CCTGCCGATTGAGCTTCTATAGACGTAAGGAGAAATGTCTCAAAGCGTGAGGGAGAAACAAAAACATGTGCAGACTGGAATGCCTCTATCAGTTTTTCTTCATCAACGTAAGAGGAATATATAACGTTGGAAAATTTTTTTTCAAGATCTTTAGCGATATACGCAAGAGGTCCTGCACCGAATATATGGAAATTCAAGTTTTTCTCTTGTGAATCATTGATCTTTCTAATTACTTCAGCTAATATGTCAATACCCTTCTGATATACCATCCTTCCAGCAAACATCACAGTAAATATATTCTTCTTCTGACCGGGAATATAGCGAACTGTATCTACTCCATTTGGAAAATTGTAAACATTCCTATATCGCCAGGATTGCAACTTGCTTTGGTCTTCCGAGTTAAGAACATGAAATGCATCAAATTTCTTACTCAGTGATTTATTTACTACTCTATAGTATAATCTCTTCATCATATTGCCAATTTCAGGAAATAATCCATGATACCCAGAAATGATCTTTATATTTTTATTGTTACCTCTTTTAAGTAATAATACAATCACTTCATTTACGGGAAAGGCATTATTAAAATATAAAACATCAATATTCTCAATCATCTTAGCAATTTGTCTAATCGCCGATATAGTCGGTATTACAAATAATCTTTGATAATTTTCATACTCAAAAACCCTAACGCCATGCCTGTACAAATTTTTTTGAATAATTTTATTTTTATTGTCTCCATACTTGGTCGTCAATATAATAATTTGATGTCCTCGAGTAGAAAGTAAAGTCGCTACTTGTTCAACCCATTTCTCAAATCCACCGCCGTAGCCTAAGTTTAGAATACTATAAAATGCTATTTTCATTTTTCCATTATCCTTGTTTTGCCCATAAAATTTTTATGCACTTTGTATAGCTGTATTAATATACTATCCTATTATTATGTTACTAATCGGGGAAGACAATAGATTCAATTAGAACCAGCAAGTGGTCAATTTTCGTTTTCATTTGTTAACCTCCAGCGTTAGAGCACAAATATCCATAAACTCATTCGATAGGAAAGTGCTTGCTAACTCAGCAAGTGCCTCTGTTGAATTCTCATTAATATTTGATTATCAGAAATTAATTTTTGATGCTATTGAAAATAATATGAACATTTGGATCTTAAAGGCTCGTGGTATTGGACTTACAAGATTCAATCTGCCATTATAATAATACCTTGGACATAATCGCTTAATAATAAATAAAAATCTTAAGTTGATTTTTGGATGCAATATTAAAAACGTTACCTAATTTCAGATCTCACCATCCAAGGCTCTTAGCAGACTTCAAAGCAGCCTCTTGCAAGGCCTGATTTACGTCCTTTCCTTCGAACAAGACACTGTCTATCGCCTCCTTTACATCTTTAGCAATAAGGGAGTATTCAGGAATACTTGGCCTTACATTTCCAAATGGTATCATACCTATCATTTCGTTATAGTATGGAAATGTGGAAGAAGATAAATTCGTTCTAAATGCCTCACCAATAACAGACTGGGTAGGCAAGTAGCCAAATTTTGATATCCATGGTGACAGAAATTTCGGTTCTAATATTATCGTAATTAGTTCCCATGCGAGGTCTTTATTTTTTGAAGTCGTAGGAATGCTCAACTCCCAACCACCCATCAGTGTCGAACTATGATTTGTGTCATGAGAGGAAATAGGGAACACGGGCAGGAAGCCTACTTTCTGTTCCAGATTCCTTTGCTCTTCTGGTGGAAACGCACCTGGAACCCAAGAGCCATCCAGTGAGACTGCAAATTTTCGATTTGCAAAGTCTTGAGCTTGGTGAAGAGCCTCCACCTGAGGTTTTATTCCGACCTTAACTTGGTCTCTAAGAAATTCCAATGCTCTAACTCCTTGTGAACTATTGTAAGTGGGAAACCAATAACTCCCCCTCTTTGGATGATTATCCTTATACTCCGCTATACTCCCTCCTAGCATCCATAAGTAAGGATACCACAAATCAGGAGAATGACTAGCAGCCACAAGATACATACTCTCAGTCCCATTTCTTTTTAATCCCTCAAGCTTTCCTGCAGCAGTTAAGTACCCACTCCAAGTGGTCAGAGAGTTAGGGTCAACACCTACTGTCTTCAGCATGTCTTTCCAGTACCACATACCTCTAACATCCGTCCATGTCCAGATACCATATATCTTACCGTCATACACACCACCATCCCAGTTTGCTGCATACCAATCAGAAGATCTTCCCCACTTTTTAGTATAATTTGTAAGATCCGTTAAAAACCCTCTTTCAGCAAATTCCCCAAGCCAAATCTGGTCAACTGATACGATGTCTATTGGAGTTTGGTTGGTCATCGCGGTCACGATGTTGTTTCTTGTATCATTATAGGGAAACTGCTCGTACTTTATGTTAATATTTGCATCGGGGTGTCTTGCTCTTAATTCTTGCATTGCAGGTTGAATCAAAGTATCCCACCTACCGGGATCGGCCAGATTATCCAGCAATGCTCTTAGTGTTATCTCCTTTTGTGCATAGGAATTGGTTATTGAGGAGGCTGCGCAAGTAGCCATGATGACCATAATAACAATCGAAACTGTTCTTATTTTTATGGACCAATTAATATGATAACACTTTGGCATCCTAGAGAATAGTTTTTCTCACAATCAATAAACATTTCCCTCTCGACTGGTTTTTGGATTAGTTGTTCTAGCATTATTGTAGTCGGGCTTGTTTTGTTTTTTGTCAAGAAACGTTGGATAGTATTTGGAAAACAAAATTCGGACTCAGCACCAGTACCTTGATGAAAGAAATGACATAATTTGAAAATAAGGGATCGAAATTAAAATTAATAAAGACGATTCATCTTACGAAACATCTGGCTATGTGCATCCAAATGAATTCAGTGGCACTAGATAGAGTAAATGTTAGTATATCGATAATTTGAATAAAATATTGGTTCATCTAAAGTGTAAAATGAAAAATTGTTTAGAATAGGATCTTTGAAATTCGAATTATTTTCTAGTTCTCATCCAATCAATTTTTGCCTTCTCGGATGCAAAATTCTTTACTGACCTAGTTTTGGAATACTTGTGTCGAATGGCGAATAACAAACCAGCTAGAAAGATAAAACTCGCTATGACAATATCATAACTTATTAATGCATCTGCCACCTAGTCTGATTATTTATAGATTAATAAAAATCTAAGTCTAGTTCTATCAGGTTCAAATTCCTGAACAGGTAGATATCAGGAGCATGCGAGTGAAAATTAAATTAGATTCTCTATGCTGGCTTACTACTGACTAGTGTGGACATAGTTAGTTTAAATCTTTTAGTGAACTATGATTATTGATGTCGTCCCCTTCATCGTATCAAGAAAAGGCTCAGATAATAGGTGACGAAAAGCAAGCAGACGCGACTTTTGTCGATGTAATACGCAATGCAAAGAAATACGTGAATATTTGTGGTGATTCTGCATTACCGAAGTTCACATTATCTGAAACAATAAGAAAAGGATATCAGCAAGCCAAACGCAAAGGGGTCAAAATTAGATATATTACCGAGATTACAAAGGATAACTTGGTTTATTGTAAAGAAATAATGGAAATTGCTGAAGTTCGTCATTTGAACAAAATTTCTGGAAATTTCGTAACAAGTGATAGGGAGTATTTAGGACAGTCCTCAGGACATAATTTTTTATCGCATTTAATATACACTGACGATGATAGAATGCTGGAACAACACAATCATATCTTTCAAAATTTATGGAATAACGCTACTACTCAACAAGACAAAATATCTAGCTTAGAAGTGGGAGTAGATCCCGAAGAAGTAAAATTGTTATCTGATCCACTCGAAATAAGAAATACATACATAAATCTCATAAGCTCCGCCAATTTTGAGATATCTTTGATAATAGCAACACCTAAGGCACTGCAAAGAAATTATAGAGGAGGGATAATAACTATGCTAATAGAAGCTGCTGAAAAAAGGAACGTTAATGTTAATTTAATAATTCCTACCTATGATAAAGACATCATCAATGAGGATTTTTTTCGGAATGAATCACTGGCAACAAATTTTAAATTTAGAATGAAGACAATTGTGCCTGCCATAAAAGAAACTCACATGATTAAAACAACTTTTTTAATAATAGATAGAAAATCACTATTTATTATAGATGTAAAGGATGATAGTAAAGAAAATTTCACGGAAGCTGTAGGATTCGCTACTTTTCACAGAAGCAAATCCAGAACAGAGTCTTACAGTTTTATATTTGATACCCTTTGGAGACAAGCAGACTTACACGAATCGTTGAGAGGAGCGAACAAGAATCTCCTAGATGCTTATGAAAAATTGAAAGAACACGATGCAATGGAGAAGGAATTTATCGATCTTGCTGCCCACGAATTAAGGACACCTTCTCAGTCCATAATAGGCTATTCGGAATTGCTCAAGGCTCTCCCCGAAAGGAACAAACAATATGAAGAGGCCATATCACGAAACGCTGAAAGAC
>JAATVL010000081.1 GCA_014523525.1 Nitrososphaerales archaeon TH703
ATTGATTTTGAACAAATGAATAGACTATTGAAAGCACTCTAGTATTATGTCAGCTTAATCATTGCTGTATGCAAGTTTTTCAAGACTTAACTTTTCTGTGAATTATTCTCATTTTCCATTTAGCCAATTTCAGATAATTTATTGCACAGTCATTTCAAAGATTATCACATTTTTGTACAACATTTCCATCTCTCGTCCTGGATTATTGGTTCTGGATAATCTGGAACCAGGAGAAATACAACGGAACGTATTTGTAAAAGATAAACTTATGTTTCACTATGTATCCTTCATTTGGTTCAGATTGGTTTAGGAGACGCTGGCTAGATTTTCGCAATGGACATAGTATATACCTAATTTTTGTATTGACTTTTGCCAATTTTATAACAATTCAGTATAAACTATTAATCGACCAGATTCCATATTTGGCGGGGGTTTTTAATAATATTATAATTTTTGCAATACTGTTTGTTTTGATGTATGTACCGATCGGTATAGTATTAGGATATTGGCATAGGAAAACTCAGTGGAAAGTTGAACAGGATGCCTTGTTTAGGGAAAATAAAGTAGGAGCAATAATGTGGATGTATGTAATTGATCTTATTGAAGGTAATGTGAGTGAAGAAGACAAGAAATTGATGAAAGAAGCTCTCCTTGGAATCACAAGAGGCGAAACACGATTGTACCGTGCTACCAAATTGTCAAAGAACGATGGAAAGATAGAAGATAGTCCTGACAAATAATTCGTGGTATGTTGTTTAAGTTATAAGCAAATAGATTTTTCCCGTCCAAAGTATGTAAATTTATTTTTCTTGACCAAATTCTATCTAGCAAAAGATGTTTAAGGTCCATTATTTTGATTATACCTGTGGGAAACTACTTTGCAATTGTCACCTGCCGGAATTCTCAAAATGAAATTGAAAACGCTATCAAGTCATTGCTAAATCAAACAATTAAGCCTAGATACATTATAGTTGTTGATGATGGTTCAACTGACAATACCCATAATATCTTGGAAGGACTAAGACTGAAAAATGATAACATCTATGTAATAACAAATCCTGACTTGGGATATGATATTGGAAGGGTAGTGAAAAATTGGAATAGTGCATTAAATCTTGCTAGAGATCTGCATTTGGAAACTACAGATTATCATATGATAAGTGCCGATGATGCTCATTATCAAGAGTTTTACGCGGAGAAGATAATGAGCAAAATGGATGGTGATGATACTATTGCTATATCTTCAGGAAACTATGACGATAATAGTTACATTACTCCGCATGGAGCGGGAAGGTTCGTCAGGAGTTCTTTCTTTGATAATGTTCTCGGTCGCTATCCAGAAAAAATGGGATATGAATCTGTCATCTTACAATTGTCCTTATATCATGGTTTTAAAAACCTAGTCAATAACGACGCACGATTTTCACATACAAGACCATTAGGAACTAATCACCAATTTTATGAATTTGGCGCAAGCATGAGGACTCTTGGATATCATCCACTTTTTGTTTTAGGCAGATTCATGCAATGTTTTTTGACGGGGAAGCCAACAGGAAGAATGGGAGCAATTCGCATGTTGTATTATTACCTATCGTATAAACCGAAAAAGGAGGGGTACGATAGCATGTATGAGCCCGAAATTAGAAAAGCAATAAGACTTAGACAGAAGACAAGGATAAAACAAATTTTGGGACTAAAAACTACTAATACTAACACATGAAAAACTGTCAATCCAACTGAATCTTTGGTGTTTTTAATCAAAAATGACGAATAGTTAGATTTTCAATTGACTAAAAATAAGTGGACATTTATATTTTATCACAAATTTCTTAGAATAGATGAAAGTAGCCTCTATAGTGGGAGCTCGACCCAATATTGTGAAAATGGGACCTGTTCATAAATCTCTAGATAGTTCAGGGATAGAGCATCTTATAGTACATACAGGTCAACACTATGATTATGAAATGTCAGAAATCTTCTTTAACGATTTTAAACTTCCCAAACCAGACATTCACCTTGGCGTAGGATCAGGAACTTCGTGTTTCCAAATTGGGGAAATTATTCAACGTCTGGAGCGAAAGATTACAGAAAAAGATATTGATCTTGTTCTTGTTTATGGTGACACTAATTCTACACTTGCTGGAGCAATATGTGCAAACAAGTGCAATATGAAATTAGGACATATAGAAGCAGGGTTGCGTAGTTATGATTTCACAATGCCTGAGGAAAATAATAGAATATTAACAGATCATCAAAGTAATTATTTATTTGCTCCTACCAAAAACGCTGTAAATAATCTGAAAAAAGAAAAAATAAGAGGCAAAGTATACTATACTGGAGATTTATCCGTCGAAATCATAGCCACGATTAAAGCAATTTCTAGGCAATCAAAAATACTTGATATCCTGGATCTCAAATCAAGATCTTATTTCCTCCTTACAATGCACCGAGCTGAAAATACAAGTTCAAGAGATTATTTTATTCAGCTCTTAAAGACTTTCGAGTCACTTATCGACAGTACATTTGTATTTCCTATCCATCCTAGAACAAAGAAAATGTTCAAGACTTTCGGATTACTAGAGAGACTCTTAAAATGCTCCAATGTTAAAACGTTACTTCCAGTAGGATACATAGATTTCATAGCATTGCTCCAAAATGCCTTAAAAGTCGTTACGGATTCAGGTGGCATTCAAAAGGAAGCATATTTGCTAAAAATTCCATGTATTACAATTAGGAAGAATACCGAGTGGGTCGAAACTATCAAAGGTCACTGGAATGTCCTAACTGGAGTTGATAGCAAGAAAATAGTTGATGCGGTCAAAAGGCCATCGCCAACATCTAACTATTCCAAATCCGTTTATGGTAATGGCAAGACATCAGGAATCATTAGTGAACTTATCTCCAGTATTATTCAATAACAAATCAATTTATCATTCAGAAATTACTAAATTCAAAAATCGACAACGATATTAGATAATTAATAATGGTTGTCAGATGTAAATTAAATTATGGAGTTTAGTACACTACAAGACGTTTGCACAAGTGTTAATATCAATTAAATCAAATATAGCATATTTCCACAATCAATATGATGAAATCACGTAACGCTCCTCGTTTTGGAGTAATGCTTGCATGGACGATATTGCGAGAGTCGTGGACGGCTCTGACTCAAAATAGTATGAGCTTTCCGGAAGTGTTTGAAGATTACGAAAAGTATCATTCCGCCATAAACACTGGTAACTTGTCTAGGGCTAAATTAGTAGTGGATTGGATTGAACCAAATTCGATGGTTCTGGATGTTGGAGTCGGTGATGGGACTGTTTCAGAGTATCTCATAAAAAATAAGCAAGTGAAGGTAGTAGGGCTGGACATCTCAGCTACAGCATGCGAAAAAGCAAAGCAGCTTGGAATTCAAACCGAAGTACGCGATATCACTAATGGGTTAGGTCTTCCCGATGGTGCCTCCTATGATTACATTTTATTGCTAGAAGTAATCGAACACACAGCTTATCCTCACAGAATTCTAATTGACGCAGTTAATCATGCAAAAAAGGGTGTGATAGTAAGTATTCCTAACAGTGCTTACATAAAATGGCGAATACAAATGTTAAGAGGATATGTACCCAGACAATCTTTTACACATCTGCACTTTTGGTCAGTAAAAGATTTTGAGATCTTTTGTAAAGAAACAAATATTCAAATCTTGGAATTCAAGACTTTTTTACCCAGACATCTAATGCCATTCCGGAATCTCTTGGCATGGCAACAATGCTGGAT
Source organism: Nitrososphaerales archaeon TH703 (assembly GCA_014523525.1). Classification (GTDB taxonomy): domain Archaea; phylum Thermoproteota; class Nitrososphaeria; order Nitrososphaerales; family Nitrososphaeraceae; genus TA-21. The sequence goes on from JAATVL010000081.1 coordinate 3,778, forward strand.
GTTATCCCCTAATAAAAAGGAAGTTTAGCCTCAACTTTAAATTTTCAGTTACTAAATAATCGACCCCAGTTTTATAGAATAGAATCTAATATACTATATCCAGTGCATAATTTTCAGCACTACTACAAGAGGTTGAGATCTTTGTAAATACCAGAGAGTTGAGAAACTACATTCACCGCATTATGCTCTGGGGGCAGCCCTTGACGAAATTGCAGCTTATAATCCAGTACTTTAAGTCCAGATGCAAGTGACTGAAGAGCTGTACTACTTAGATTCTCCAAAACAGTATCATTAACGTATCTAATATCTACGTATGTTTTGTACCCTCGTATAAAGTCAGGAATGTCTTTATACATTATTGCATTCTTGGTTCTATCAAATACTTCAATATTGAGATTAATGCCATTCTTCTTACAATAGTCAAGAGCCCACTGTATGTTTGTTACCTCTGAATTTATAGTAAACGCTTCTTTCAGTTCTACACTTGAATTGTTGTCTGGTTTAAAATGGTCTGTGTCGATAGGAATCGGAATATGAATACCATTTCTTACTAAGGGTAACAAATCAGGAGTAGATACACATACTGCATCGGCTAATTTCTGGGCCTTTGAATGACCAATCTTTTTCCTATATAGCCTCTTCAGTCTAATTACAGTATCTGATAATCGTGATCGATGTGGAAGCTCTTGTCTATTTAGTCCACGAATGTCTGTGCCATGATAGTGCAAAATGAACTTCTTTGATTTGTGGAATTTCTTGTGTAATTTGAATAATATGTCTATGAATCCATGGACATGAATTACGTCAGCAGTCTCTCCTTCCCGAATGCATCTTTCAGTAAATTCCGCATGCGACACATTGATTATATAATCTTTATAGTAGTCATAAATTCCATATTTGTCTCCAACATCCTTGTTCCAGATAACCTTGGATTCATGTCCCTTTGTTTTCTGAAATTTCGCATATATGCACGCGACACCAGCTGCATCAAGAATGTGTAATATGCGCATATTCAAATGAATTAGTGTATCAATATAATAATCTATTACTTCAGGATGATAACCGCAAACCTTTGAATTACTGCTTCAACATCATCAACGGTCAGTATTTATTTTATTTTAGTTGCGTTCAGTTTATTTCGTTCTTCCGTAAGTAACAACACTTATCCCGATTTTTCTGAGTTACACAGATGCCTCCTAATAAAACCCTTACTTTCAGTTACCAGTACTTTACTAATTTTAATATCATGGTGACTCTTGCTAATAGAGCCATAATTCTGACTTGTAGTTTTTATACCAGTCTATTAATAAAGCAAGTCCTCTTTCGAATTGAAATTGTGGCTTAAACTTTAACAGTTTCTTGGCTTTTGAAATGTCTGCAAGAAGCCGTTGCACCTCGACCGGTCTAGGATCAACATGAATAGGCCTTAATTTTTTATTAGGTGAAGCGTGTTTGATTACTAAATCAGCAATCTCGTTTATTGAAATCTCCTTACCACTTCCAAAGTTTATGCCATTTCTTCCCGGATTTCCTCTAGACCGTAAGACCGTATCATATGCACTTACGGCATCCTTTACAAACATGTAATCCCTTGTCTGCCTACCATCGCCATAAATAATAGGGGGCTTATTTTGCAGTACTCTGTTTATGAAAATTGCTATTACCCCACCATAACCAGTATCTTTTTGTCTAGGACCGAAAAAATTAAAACATCTAATTATATCAACACCAAGATCATATGTTTCATTATAAGTATAACATAATCTATCGGCTGCAATCTTGCTTACTCCGTATGGGTGTTTTGCGGATAACGGGTGCCTCTCATCCATAGGAGCATACTCTGCAGAACCATATACTTCACTTGTCGATGAAAACAGTATCTTGTTAATGTCATTCATTCTTGCAAATTCCAAAATTTTCAGAGTACCGCCAAGATTTATTTTGAATGTTTCTTCAGGATTCACAATAGATCTGTCAACATGAATCTGCGCAGCAAGATGAATTATGGCATCAAAATCGTTTGGTAGTTTGGAGTATAATTCATTCAAGGCTATATCACCCCGAATGAACTTAAAATTTTTCTTGTGAAGAAGAGTGCGGATATTGTTGAGGTTACCATTCATCAAATTATCAACCCCGTATACTAGATCCCCATCGAGTACATATTTTTCAGATAGGTAGCTTCCAAGGAATCCTGCAGCGCCAGTTATGAGAATTTTCATAAGGCTACTTGCTCTCCTAACCTGAAGGTAAAACTATTCATTTAATTTGCAGTTATATCTATCTCTATTAAAAATGTAATATTCACTGGTTTAATTTAAAAAATTTTATCATTATCTTCAATTAATATTTCAGTAAATTCTAATAACTGAAATGACAATCCAGAATCTGTCTTTGGATTTTTGTTTATGACTCTCTTCTGCTCTGACGAGAGGATGATAGAATGAGAATACTTCACATATCAGATGATGGACTCCCAGATTGGAGAGTGGAAAAAGCTGCACTGACGGCAAAGAAGAATGGTCATGAGGTGTTTTTTGGGGGAAGATTGAACAGCAATTGTCAATCTACTGCATTTTCAGAAATATATCCAATCAAATGGAATGCGGCTGCCATGATAGGTATTCCGTACTATTACCATAGCGTTAAAAAACAGATAGCTAAATTGGTAAAACTAGTCAGGCCTGATATTGTACATTCGCATAATATTGGATCCTCCAAAATATCGCATGAACTTGGTCTACCTGTAGTATTTGATGATCATGAATATTTTGGAATGCTTTGTTTGGTCAATGCTGAAAATATGGAGATTCATGACAGAACTTCTCAGTACTCTGGACTTGGTAGTATCATTCATCGTATAAAATTAGGATTTATCTCGCGACGCAGCATTTCGAATTGGACTAGATGGGAGAGAGATTTAGTCTCTTCCGTACCCACAATAACTGTTTCAGAACAAATCGCAATTGATTTTAGGAAAATGAGAGCAGGAAGTACAAAGGATATATTTGTAGTACCTAACTTTCCGCTCCAAGTCGAAACAACTGAGTTTAGTGAACCTCAACCTCACGAG
>JAATVL010000082.1 GCA_014523525.1 Nitrososphaerales archaeon TH703
AATTTGCTGCAAGGATTGAAGTATCTGAGCCATCTACTGCCACCAATATCTTTTGATATGAAGTATCTGAGGTATTCATTACATATTATGTCATAGTGACATTATATAGACTGAATGCTAATTATTTCAAAATAGAATAAGTGAATTTATGTGCTCTATTCTTTTCAATATTGTTTCTATTCCAAATGGTGAGACTTCAAAGTAGTGAAATTAGTAGAGTCAACTCAAACAGAATATATTAGATCATTCTCTCTCATAAACGGAGATAAGTGAAATGAGTTCATGGAGGTAGGCTCAATTCTCTATTCTATAATTGATGAATTTGGTAAAGAAAAAATTCGTAGTGACCTTACATCCGACATTTCTTTATCTAGACATTACATTCAAAAGATAATGGATGAATGCAAAAACCGGATCGAACTTCATGATGAATCGATTGTGGGATTACTTTGTGAGGCACTCTTGCATTTTATGTTGACTGTATGCACTTTACCATCTACAAGAAAGATAAAAATCAATAATACTATCTTGGATATAATAATCCCCGACGCCCGCACCCTCAAGAGTTCTCCTGCAAAATCACTTCTTATCCAGATAGTGAAGGAGACTGATGGTGCAAATCAGTCAAAGATTAGTGACGTTACAAAATTTCAACCAGAGTTTAAGAATTTATGGATAGTATCCAACAAGTCACTTTCAATACCATACATAAATTACACAGTCGATTCCGAAGAAAAAGCACAACGGTCAGTAGAAAAACGAAACTACCGTGATATAATAGTGGATATTCATAATTTTTTGGGTGAAACTGGCAATAAGGGCTTCAGGTTTTTCCATTGAATATGATACTTATCTCATTTGACTTTATCTAATTTTTGAAACTCTTCATAAACTCCAACCCAACCCAGCTAAGGCTATGAAAAAGAAGAAGCTTTTTGATAGGAATATAATTTGTAAATGTTACCACCTGATTTATCGACATAATTCCATTTATTATATGGTAATTTAATACTGGTGAATCTGTTTCTAAATGAGTCGTCAGATGCAAATATGTCATAAACCGACTGATCAACTAAGATCTGATTCGATTGTGCTGCAGCCGTTATCTTTGAAGCGATACTTATGGTTGGCCCTACTAGGTCAATTGGAGCGATATCTATATTTTTGCCGTATAAGATCACCAGAGAGGGACCACAATTCAGCCCCACTTTTACTGTAATTTCTGAAAGATTATTATCTTTTAATATAGGATTTATGCATTCTCCGATGATCGAAAGAATACTGCAAGCAGAATTTAGTGCGTTTTCGCAGGCTTTCCTCTTATCAAATTCCGCAGGAAATATTCCAATTACAGAATCACCGACATACTTTAAGACATAACCGCCATGTCCGATTATTACAAGCCTGGTTTCCTGCGAAAAAACCTGTACTATGGCTGCAAATTTTGATGGTGGTAAGGTGATACTCATTTGTGTAGACCGATTAATATCTATAATTAAAACAGCCATTGTTGTGTTTGAATTGATATGTCTCTTTAAGAGTTGTTTTGATTGCTCGGTAGTTAAGTCAAATTCTAGACCGTTTTTTATTGTATGTAGTACTCTGGATTTTATCTGCTTAACGTCTTGCTCTGAAGACAGCATTATTACTTGCCTATCAAAAATAGACTTTTATGAATCCTATAAGCTTTCTGTTTCAATTGTTTATCTATAACTTTTGTCCCGATTAGTTTAGATTCCTTTAGTAAATTTCACTATGGCAAGGACCTTATTAATCCTATAATGTATTGCAACAAATCTACCGCCCTTGCGATTTATAGTTTGATACCTGATGCATAGGATGTGTTATTATAGAAGGGAACGTTATTTCAACTTTCCTTTAGGTTGATACCAAGTTTAGATGTGTCTAGGACCAAAAGAGAACTTGCGGTAGTACAAAATGAAATTGATGAGTGTGTCGGGCTTGTGGAAGAGGATACTTTGTATAGCCTATATCTGTCTCTAATGGAGGATACTTGTCCAGGACGCTACTAGTCACGAAGAAATAACAATTCTTCAAACTATATTCTAAACTATATGAAAAAATAAAAATAAAGGACTCATAGTCACAAATCGAGATATTCAAACTCGAATGGAATATGGAATAAGACCATTTAGAGTAGAATTCTTAATTAGAACTAGGAAAAGTAGATATATCCTCTATCATCTCATTTTAGATATATGCAAGAGCCTAATTCAACCCGGAAAAGAATCAGAGGAGAAGAAAGAGTTGCGGCAAATTCACTTAGAACTTTGGTTTATTCTATTGCCATGAGTGTCGAGGATAAAGTCGTATTGGAGGACATGATAAACAAACTCTCTCAAGAAGCCGATACTATGTTGGATATCATAAATGACATTCCTAAAAAACACCAGAAGGAACTACTACTTGGTTACAAGACATTGTTGCAGAGTGGCATCGATGCAGTGAATCGTAGACTTACAAATCTATGACCTAAGACACCTTCAATCCGATTTTCACTTCAATCGAACTAAATGGCCATACAATTTCTATCTTTTCTTTAGGATTTGAAAGTCATTCAGTCCCAATCGCTCTGGGTCTTTTTAGCCTGAAGCAAGCCTTTTGATGTTGGCGTAACAATACCATCCCAAATTCTTATAAATCCCCTAGCTTTTTCGTACTCTATAAGCGTCTCAATTATAAACGGTTCACCCGGAGTGAAGATTGGCAGTCTGGTTGACTTGAAATCTCGTATCTTAAAGGCTGTTGGAGAGCCCTTTCTGCATGCTTCATCATACATTTCGAACAGTTCCTTCATGAAATTCCATATGAGAAATTTCTTATTCCTAATTGAGCTAGCTCTAGGATTTAATTGAACCATCGATTATATTTCCACGAATCTGTATAAGACCAGTAGGATTGCACAGAATTGCAATGCATCCTATTTGTTATGATCAGCTTTACATTATGAATACAAAAACTAGAATGTCTTTCATCCTATTGCAGGCAAGGAAATACGTTCACACTCAATCTAAATTGTTTCTCCTTTGAATCTGGATTGCTAATACTAACACAAATAGATACACAAAATTTTCCAATAATTTAGATGATGGTATTTCAACGATTGCAGGGAGTCTTGAAAGAAATATTTTCTAACAAACATGTTACGTCTCTGATAAAGTATTGAAGCCTGATAAATACATGAAACTGCAAGAGATGGAATAAGAGGTAAAACAATTTCATCGTAGTTTTCGTCAAATAGACTGCTGACACAACTGAGCGTGATCGTTCCTTAAATTTGCTCATGTAATAACATTTTATGTTAGAAGTATTATCTAATTATCTAGTTAAATAAGATAGTGACTGATAAGATTTTACCGCTTATACGCATTACTCCACCTATCAATCCAAGGCTGGCGGAAAACCATTAAGATAAATAAAGGCAGTGGAAGTTACTGCATACTAGTAGTTTTTTGTTATGAACTTAATTATGATCCCCCGTTAAACAAAAAAATGACGATTTATACTGTCGTTTCTACATTCTTACGATATTGTGTCTTATAGCAAAACAAAATTGGCATAAGATTAACTCGGTTCATGTTATAATTTGTGATGAATAAGCTCGTTAAATAACAGTTATTATAATAAGATCTGTTGGCAAAGGTGATGGATGTCATCCTAAGAGATTCTGTTTCACAGATATTCAAGCGACCATACTTATCAGTTCCTCCTGATTCTACCTTGATGCAGATTGCACCTTTTTTGGCAATAGGACCACAGATATATGTAGATGGTTTAGTTGTTATAGAAGCTGAAAGGCCAATTGGTAGGATTAGTAGTAAACAAATCCTACTCACTATTATAAATACCAAATACCCAGACTGGCTGAATGTAAGAGCATCGCAGATGATGGATAATTCTGGAATCTCACTTGAAATGGATCTCCCGCTCAGTAAAGCCATAAATATTTTTAGACAAACATCATTTGCTTTTATACCAATAACGAAATCAGGTTCAGTTGTAGCCTCACTCTCCATAAGGGATTTTTTACCTATAATAGCAGGAAGCACTCTCGATGTTTCATTAAAAGATATTTCTTCTCCACTAGTATTATTGTCAAACAAAACAAACCTAAGAGTGGCCTTGAGCATTATGTTTGAGAAGAAGATAAGGAACATGATTACTAAAATCGAGAATGACTATTATATTGCAAACGATAGGAATATTCTGGAATTTCTATTTAGTCATAGTGGTAGAAAACTAATGCAAACTAACAATGAGGGTGTACAGGCAGTTGGGGTTGATCTTATCGACATGGCACCTGCAATTAAGGTTAAACAAAATACAACAGTAAATCAAGCTGCGCAGTTACTGATGGATTTTAATACGTCTTGCTTGCTGCTTGGAGAATTTATAATAACTCCTTGGGATATCGTAATGAAAACAATTGAGAAGATCCATAACTGATGGGATTAAATTATTCGCACATCTTAATTGAAGATGATATGCGTGTCATAACATTTCGTTTAACAAAATCTATTCTGGTAATACTTGTGACATCGATAGGATCGCGCAGTTATGCTTAATCTCTCCAGAAAGCACTTGTTCATGTATTTTCTTGTTTTACTTCTATAATAGATATGTCGTTAGGTTTTGAATTATTGGGATTAATAAGAAGAGAATTTTGTTCCTACAAAAATGTCAGTGATTCACTGACTACATGATTCGTCCCTTTACTCTTTTATCGTGGTTAAGTCAAATATAGATAGAATTGGATAGTTTCTTGCTCCCAGAGAGAGATATTGCACTTTTTACTGACTTTTATGAGCTAAGCATGGCAGCTGCGTATTATGACTCAAACCAGAAGGATACGATTGGTTTATTTGAAATGTTTGTCAGAAAACTTCCAAGGAATAGAAGTTATCTTGTTACTGCTGGATTGGAACAAGTGATCGATTTTCTTCTAAATTTCCGGTTCGAACATGATCATATTGAATATCTTAGAAATCATAAAATGTTCAATAATGTGAGCGATAAATTCTTTGAATATCTTTCAGAATTGAAGTTCACTGGGAATCTTTGGGCGATGCCCGAAGGCAGTATAGTTTTTCCAAATGAACCATTCCTAAGAATAGAAGCACCGATTATTGAAGCACAAGTGATCGAAACTTATATACTTTCAGTAATTAATTTTCAAACTCTCATTGCTTCTAAAGCATCTCGGATAGTTGAAGCCGCGCAAGGACGTCCTATTATTGAATTTGGATCAAGACGAGCCCACGGGCCAAATGCCGGAATTCTTGCAGCCAGGGCCAGTATTATAGGAGGATGTCAGGGAACTTCTAACACATATGCGGCGTACAAGATGGGAATACCTGCAAGCGGCACAATGGCACACTCGTTTGTTATGAATTTTGCAAGTGAAGAAGAGGCTTTCCAAGCATTTTGCAAAGTATTTCCACAATCGACATTACTAATTGACACCTATGATCCTATTAATGCGGTGAAAATTGCAACACAAAAACGATTGGAATTTGAAGGCGTAAGGATAGATAGTGGGGATATATTCAGTATAAGTAAAGAAATAAGAAGGGTCCTTGATGATGCGGGTCGTAAGTCTGCAAAGATAATGGCGACGGGTGATCTTAATGAACACATAATTTGTAATATGGTATCAAAACATGCACCAATAGATTATTTTGGAGTAGGTACTGAACTTTCTACTTCAAGAGATGATCCAGCCTTAAACGGTGTTTACAAGCTTGTCGCAATTAAGATCAAGTCAAATAACTTACCAAACAAATATCAAACAATTTACAAGAGAAAGAAAAGTCCAGGAAAGGAAAATTATGGGGGCCCAAAGCAAGTTTATAGGTTAATACGTGATAACACATTGATTACAGATATACTTACATTGAATGACGAAGAGGTGAGCTGCGGCAGTCCTATGTTAAAACAATACATAAAAGGTGGCATGATGGTAGAAGGATTGCCTTCGATCTTTGAAATCCGCAGCAGGGTCAGGAATCAAGTGAATATCCTTCCTGAACAATTCAGGAAATTGGATTATGTTCCTGACTCGTTTCCTGTGGTCATTAGTGATAAACTCATGATGACAAGTAAGATATCTTATCAGAATGAATAAATTCATGAATTACGACAGAAAAACCTTGCCGATTTCTAACAATAAGGACAATGGTATATCGCCAAGATATACGATACTCGTAATAGATATGTTGAATGATTTTATTTATGGCAGATTAAAATCCAAGAGGGCCAGAAACGTAATACCAAGAATTAAACATCTGCTTAATTTTGCAAGGAGAAAAAATATTCCTATATTTTACTGTAATGATGAGCATCTATTGTCAGATCCTGAAATCAAACTGTGGGGCGCTCATGCTATGAAGGGAACCAAGGGTGCAGATGTTATTGAAGAGATTAAACCGACAAACAAGGATTATCGGATACCTAAGAGAGGATATAGTGCATTTGATGAAATGAAGTTAGAAAACGCTCTTAAGTCTACATACAATGGAAAGGGTCCTACTTCAATAATCATGACAGGGATTCATACTCATTTATGCATTAAACATTCTACATACGATGCGTTCAGAAGAGGATATGACACAATAATAGCAGAAGATGGTGTAAACGCTTTCACAAAAAAAAATCATATTTTTGGTCTTGAATACATGAAAGACAATTACGGCGCAAAAATTAAGAAGACTTCACAAATTATTAAAGACATAAACGAACAGAGTAATTTGTAACATTTCATAAGGTAGAACTGATGTCTAGTCATGAATCTGACTTGTTAAGCGTAAACAATTGCTGAACTGATATTTTATGCAATGCACTGTACCCACACTAAATATATGCACTTATACTACTTACCTTATTCTGACATTACAAATTACTGAAAATAGTATTTCAAGTGGAAACAATGTTTGCGCAGCAAGAATTCATAAGTATGGCTCTCGTCTTGTGGTTGATGATATCTCAAAACCAGTTATTTCATCTGCCGAAGTCGTTGTGAAAGTTGCAGCTACCGGACTGTGTCACTCTGATCTACACCTAATTGATGGAGACTGGAAGAAAAGTCTACCACTTAAGTTGCCTAAGACTTCTGGTCACGAAATAGCTGGCTGGGTGGAAGAAACTGGAGTTTCAGTTCCTAAAAGTAGTATCAATAAAGGGGATCTAGTAGCAGTGTTTGGAGGGTAAAATTAAACATCGTATTCGAAAATTTTCTCTGTCCAAAGTAAATGATGCCATTGACCTTTTACGTACAGGCGATATCAATGGTCGTGTAGTAATTATACCTTAATTTTTTTACCTCGTCTTATTATTCTGATAAATAAATTCGTCAAGCCTATAGGGAAGGCGTTCCATTTATTTAGTCCATTTGACGATAGAATTATTATTTTGCCTGAAATATATCGAAGTAACACAGGCAGATCTTCATGTAATGTGTTTACATTTATTTCCAAGTAAATTCTCTTTTATCAAAAATTAGATACGGGCAAAGCATTTTAGGTGGATAGTTCTATCTTTGATGAGAAATATTTTTGGAATTATCGGACCCAAGCGAAAATATAAGAGCTAGAAAAACAAGAAGCATAACTTTCAGGCTAGATACAATGTTGATAGACGAATTACAACGAGACGCTGATCAAGCAGAGGTCTCTCTAAATGTATTGATAAGTCAAGTCCTTAGAAGATATGTTGAATGGGATAGATATGAACATAACTTAAACATAATACCAATTCCAAAATCAATTTTGTCCAACGTAATAGATGAGACTATCCAATTGGCAACGGATGCTGGAATAAAAGATATACAGGCTCATAAACAATTGATTGCAAAGCATGCTGCACAAGGAGCCTTCCATGTAATAAGGGATTCTGTATTGTTTATGAGAAAAAAATATAATTTGTGGACTGTGTTGGATGTACTACGAAACTATATGAAAGTCTCTGGAATATCGTCAGACCACAAAATAGAGCCAGGAGGAAGACATATCTTCATTATACAACATGATTTAGGAGATAACTGGTCGTTATTTGCAGAGGAACTTTTGTCCACGATATTTATCGAATTGGCACAAGTTAAGGCGGATATTAGCACCACGCCAAAAACAATCAAGGCAGAAGTCATTTTAAAGGAACAATAACAACCACACATACTACACTTTGAGTTCATTATAATGCAGTGCATTCGTCATTGTTATATATATTAAGAAACATTCTGCTCAAGAGGCGAATAAGATTCGATAATCTAAAGCATGATGTCAATGCCAAATGCAAAGAATTACTAGTCCAAGAGTACTTTGGAAGAATTAGATCACGAGACATACAAGGTCTTTTGAACCTCTTTTCTGATGATTCTGTAATTCATGAACCTTTTAGTAAATCATCACCTCTATCAGGCAAATCAGAGATTGAATCCTTTCTTAGAAGTGTAGTAATGGCTAACGAAGGAATGCAGTATGAGATAAGAATTGAAAGAGACGCGATGCCTAAAAATAGTCTGGTTGCTATAGTCATTTTTCATAAAGACGAGGCACTAAAAGGCAAATTCACATTTGAATTCAACGATACGAACGGATCCAACTTGAACGAAAGAATCATGGCTCTAAGAATTGAATTCATTGATTAAAAATCAATGCCAATATATTCTATATTTTGAAAAAATAATGATACAAATCTCTAATCGAACTAAAATAATTTAAGGCTCGTTATTAATCTCCTACTTGTAATGAAGAGCCTTTTTTCAGAGATTTTAGTTCCGATAGATGGATCCGAATATTCGCTTAAGGCCGCAGAGTATGCAATCGAGCTATCCATAAAAAATAAATCCCACATTACTCTGTTATCTGTAGTTCCATCTAAAGTGAGGTATGGAGATTCATCTGGTATTTTTGGTGCTATTCCACCAAACTATTTTAAAAAATATAAATACGAAGCAAAAAAATGGTTTAACCAGATTACCGATAAGATAATAAAAGACAGGCTTGAAATTGGTAAAATAAAAACTGATGTCATTACTACTCCGGTATCTATTGTTTCTGCGATAGTGCAATATGCTGAAAAAAATGATACGTCGCTAATAATTATGGGAACAAGAGGAATTACTGGATTTAAGAGAATGTTGTTAGGTAGTGTTGCGTCGGGGGTTGTTACATATGCCTATTGTCCCGTGCTAGTAATACGTTAATTAGTACTCAAATGCTGTGCGTCGCACTGAAATCATCATCAATAAATATCACTAATGGTAACTTTTCTTAAATGAACCTAGAAATGATATCGGTTTCAAACCTAATGAATCCTAAAGTACAAACAGTTAATGAAGATAAAAATATTATGAGTGCATGTAAAATAATGCACGAGAACGATATTGGATGTGTAATAGTTGTTACTATAGCGGGAGATGGAAGTCCTGTAGGTATAATTACTGAGCGCGATGTAGTTCGAATTTTAGGAAAGCAATCTCCATCATTACTTCACTTTGCGTTGTGGAAACTCATGAGTAAGCCTCTAATTACTATAGAAAATACTTCATCTATAAATGAGGCAATTAAGATCATGAACAACAAGAAAATTCGGAGACTTGTAGTAGTAGACAAAAATCACGAAATGACTGGGATACTAACGCAGAAAGACATATTCAAAGCCATCGAAAAGAATCCTAGCTTGTTTGCAGAATTCTATGGTAGTAACTTTTCTCCTAGATTTAAGGAAATTTACGAGAGATTCAGTCAGTATAGGTTTGAAAACCTGACCCCAGATATATGAACTAGTGTGACTACTCGTTAATCAAGTATATCAATATAAAATTTTATTTACTAGAATACAATACCAAGTTGAATTTTACTTTAGAATTATTTTAATTGTAATTGTAACAAATTAACTCAATGGTGTTTGTTGCGTCATACGTGTTATTCTCATTCTTTACTCCCAATTTCTTGACCTGCTGATAGAACTTGCGCAGATGAATTCTATCTTTGTACAACCATAACCCTACGTCAAACCGATCGTAACTCATTATCTTTACTTATCGTTTTACCACCTGGCATATTTTAGCTGATGATTCTTCCTGTTCACAAAATATGCTAGTCCTACTACTATAAGCAATATTACCAATGTGAAAGGGTTGAAGATGATTGTGAACACAGAAGCTAAACCCAGAGCTGAAAAGATAACAAGCATAGATACTATAAACACAACGGCGCCAATTCCAATTAGTATGCCGATTACTGAATCCATACAATATAACTAGTAGACTATATATTTAATCAGATTGTATTATCTGCAATGCATTGCATACATGCATCTTTTAACAATGACTTAGCAAATTTGGATTGTGCTGTGAAGAGCTTGCCGAAACATTTTACCCTATAAGATGAGTAGTAACAGTAGTTGTTCTAAGAACTCCAACGCATGTCTAAATTAAGTCAGATGTTATTATTTGACTATCATTACTGGACAGTCGGCTAATTCTGAAACATGTCTGGCAACGCTACCCAAAATTCTGAGTTTATCTGGTTCATTGCTTTCACTAGACAAACCCCTGCTACCCAAGATAATGAAATCTACTTTTTCACTCTTCGCAACATTTACAATACCTTCAGGTGTAGCTCCAATTCCTAATGTAAAACGAACTTTCACACCCTCTTTTTTGGTTTCTTCAATCCTATCTTTTAACATAGATTCACTGCCCATTTTAAGATATTTCAAAAGTTGAGTCTTCGCCGTTTCTAATGCTGACTTTTCATCGATGTATTTTAGTATCGAGTCTGAGTAAAGCAGCTTGAGGTCTATAATGTGCAGCAATATGATTTCATAATTCAATTTCTTTCCAAAAACGATCGCTTGCTTAAGTGCCTTATCAGATATTGCTGATCCATCGTGAGGAACTAGGATCTTCAATATTGTATCACCCATCACTCTGACAAATAATCCTATCGTTTCGTGTTCGTGTTGATAGATTCTTCACGGACAAGAAATTTGTATGAGAATGTATGATCCCTCTATTTACCGAGTAACAATACACGTTGTGTACTGTGCCATTCAATGCATGCCGCGAC
>JAATVL010000083.1 GCA_014523525.1 Nitrososphaerales archaeon TH703
TTGTCGCCCCATTCTCTTTTATTAATTATTCACGAGTTAAATTACTAATGTTATTTTTCTTCAAGATTTACCTTTCATTTATCGTATTCTCGCTGAAGTCTTAAAAGTTAAACAAGTCACCAAAAAATCCTCTCCTTCCATATTTATTATTATAATAATAGTCATCATAGTCTCCATTACTATAATGGTATTTGTTATAATGTTCGTCTTCGTGGCTACTTTGGATTTGGATTATCTTGTCTATCTCACCCCTATCCAACCATACTCCCCCGCAAGAAGGACAGTAATCAATAGATGTCTCGTTCTTTTGCTTTAGCGTCATTTCAGTTGAACATTTTGGACATTGCATATCTGAATATCTATCGCCTTTGTCATTATATAAAGAAAACGGATCATTTAAGTTAATGCTGGCTTTCATTTGCTTTTTTTCATCTTAATGCGTATTGTCGTCTCCCAATTCAATATGACCTCATTTTGATTAACTTAAGGTTTGCTAACTAGATGAAGGAAGTTTAGTACTATTAATACAGATTGGTAGGATTTTTCAATCGTCATATCAGATCATAAGCCTTTGTACGAATTTAGCTTCAGTATTCAAGTCCTATTAAATTTGTCAAGTAAAGGGAATATTTCTTAATCAATGGTAAGTATGATGAGGGTCTAACTGTTACTCCATATAGTACCCAGACTATTTGTTGGTCTAGATACGGAGGGAAGCGTTACGATATCCGTGTTAAAAATGGGTTCCCTGATATTGGAATGGAGTGCTAAGCTCTAAAGTTTTTCTTCTTTTAGAGAATTTGAATGAATTAGTAAATCTCTGAAACTTTTAACACACTCGTTGTAAAGCTCTTGATGAAATTTTGTTCCCTCTTGACAGTATCTGGGATTCGTATCCCCATGTGGATGCTCTATGTTCTGACAATGTCCATTTTGTGTCTTTCGTTTAAGATTTGTGATGGACCATGACATAAACATTAATGCCATCACCCAGACTACATATTCAACATTATTATGATCATAACTAACACGGCATTCATCGTCTTTTCTCCTATCTAGGTATTTGCTTGCCTCAACAGGGCTAATCTCGCCCAACCTCCACATTAAAAAAGGAACAAATACTCCCTTACCGCTCCTTTCCTTACTTTCTGCCACGACTTTTTTGAAGGATTGCGACCAAGCATCAATATCTCCTTCTTTTATTTTGGATATATCACTTTCCAGAAGCGAATTTTCTAGTATCCTGTAAAAATGCAAGATAGTATCCTCATTCATTTTGTCCATATCATAAGTTGTTTTTATGACATATAATCCGTTACCTGGAATCAGTGTTATTTTAGAAGCCCGAATGTACGCTCAACCGTATTGGAAAGACCTATTATGTTGTTCTCCAGTAATTAATTATCGTAAATGAACGTCGATAGTTATAATAAGAGTATAGATTTTTCAGATAGCATTTGCACGTGTAAGGAATGTAACCATAAGATGAGTAGAGATTGTTTCAAACTTCATTGTGACTGTTGTAAAAAAGAAGATCATTCGATGGTGATGGATGGGTTTGAAGGATTTGAAGCAACTAGCAAAAAATAATATTAAAAATTTAATAGTAACGATATTAAATTTACTTGACGTTACTAATCACAGGATAATAATATTCGAGGTTGGATGTTTGTGAATCAGACTGCATATTGTTATTGTTATTGTATTCTCAAACTATCTACTGCGTCCATGATAACTTGAGTAGCGTGTACTCCAAACTTTGCCTTACAATAGTTTTCATTTGTCAGCTTTGAATCAAGCCTGTTTGTCCTTATCAAATGTAAAACCCTATTTACTGCAGCAAGATAATTCGTTGAAGATACCCAAGTCAGTATGATTGTACATTTATCGCAAACTTCAATTTTAGCATTAGCGCCATATATCTCACCACAAAAAACGCATTTGTTATATACTATTGACTTACCAGCCCTAGGAGCAGTAATACCAAAATGAACCATATTAAAACACTCAATACATAAGTGTTGGTTACACGTTGAACATGTGTGGTATTCTTGATGTTTACGACATTTTTCACACACTGTCATTGCTTAGAAGCACCTTGCGCAAGACATCATCAAGAAACGATTGTTCTCATGAATTAAAATATTCATTATTTATCCACTAGTATTATTAATTAAGTAATCTCTACTATATCTAGTATACAAATAACTACAGGCGTGACAAATGTTTAATAATTGTTTTCGGTATGAACCGGGAGGGATTTGGAACAAAATTGGCACTTAAAGAGCACTCTGGTTTATAAAAATAATAATATTTTGTGTCAGTATAATGGAGTAGGTGGGATTTGAACCTTTGCTGGTAAGTGGTTTCAGTTATTTTTGATATTTACATTTTCGTCATCTAATTAAAGCGGGATTATGGAAGATTAGTCTAAACATGGTGTGACGATTGATTCGGGCAAGGGGATTAGTCTGATTATTCAGATGGGTCTAAA
>JAATVL010000084.1 GCA_014523525.1 Nitrososphaerales archaeon TH703
CCACCGAAAAATATGAGAAAGCACTGATTCAAGGCAAACTAGAAGAAGCAAGAAAATATAGTCAAGCAACATCAGTGTTGACGGATAGGATGATAAATGAATCAAAGAAATTGCTTTCTTTAATAGGAATTCCAACAATACAAGCTCCATCAGAAGGAGAAGCAACTGCAGCAAAGCTAACTAATACCGATCTAGTACATATTTGCGCAAGTCAGGATTATGATTCTATTTTATTTGGTTCAAAAAGACTAATAAGAAATATTACGATAAGTGGTAAAAGGAAAGTTCCCAATAGAAATACCTACATAGAAGTTCCTCTAGAAATGTTTTATCTTGAAGATATACTTAATTATACTAAATTGACACATGAGCAGCTAGTTGATGTAGGAATACTAATAGGAACTGACTATAACTTTGGAGGTATACCAGGAATAGGTCCGAAGACTGCAATGAAACTTATTCAAAAATATTCAAAATTGGAAAATATCGATCAACTGCAAGAACCGTTGTCCAATATTCCATATGAAGAAATTAGAGAACTATTCTTGAAACCAAAAGTTGCTAACGTTACTAATGACGATATTAAATTTGAGTCTGTTGATTTTGATAAGACAATTGAATTCTTATGTAGCGAAAAAAACTTTTCTGAAGATCGTGTTAATTCAGCATTACAAAAGCTTAAAAATTCAGACAAGAATAAGAATCAATCATTGGAAAAATGGTTCTAGTCCTAGTATAGTTTTTTTCTATGAAGGTTTTATTAGTTATTTCGAAGATAATAATTCTCTTCTCTTCATTTCTTTTCTCTTCTCTGTTTCAAATCTTCCAAGCTCATATCGATTCAGATCCACAAATTTCATTCCTTTCGTAAGTAGTGGATGAATATCATTGATTTTCTTATAAATTTGCTGACATATATAACGATAGTCTGGATGTCCTTGTGCAGTAGTGCGTAATTCGATCATGTGGTAAAGTTCTCTCAAATTAATTTTTATGAAGTATGGATATTTATAGGCAAAATTAACAGCATACTGAGCCTCGACAGGCATGGTCTTTGCAAGATTTTGATAAACGTTATCAGAAATATACATACAATCCTTGAAATCTTTCTCAATGCCTGAGTGAATAATTTCTTTAGGAATATCATATCCATGTTTAGTCGAAAGTAATTGCCTTTCGATAGTAAGAATTCTATGACGATGCAAGTCACGGAACATCCCAAAGTTGGTAAACATTTCAAATAAATATTCAACCATCTCAAATGCCCTACCCGGTTTATGCCTTCTGTTTCCACGAAATTTTGTGTAGGCCAAAATTATTTCCTTTATTTTTTCTTGTGGAAATGATTTAACTAATTTCATTATGTCATGAAGTGATTGTCCATGTGCATGTTCATATAATATTGCAGAAACAACATTCACTTCTGCATCTTTAATATCTGTATAACCAATTAGCCTTACATCCACAGGAGAAAAATCAGGTTGAATATTTTCAAGATATTTATCTGTCAATTTTGATATCTCCTTATTGGTTTTTATCATAAATGACTGAAGAGATTTTCCATGTTTTTCATTTACCCTTTTGATAAAAGATGGTATAACACAATCTAGTTCAGAATTCAATAAATGAGCCAGTACCTTGAGCTCATTTAATTCGGAGCAGTACAATTTTGTTAAGAGGTATTCAAATGCTCTACCGTTTCCAGATATCCCCAAATTGGTAAGAGTGGCGGCAGGAAGCAAGTTACGTAGAATATCCAGGGCTTTAGATCTTACTGTACTATTGTACACTTTCTTAGCCGATTCTATATCCTGCCCGTTCGCGAGCTTGGAGAAGGGTTTTTCTGATTTTGAAATGGAATCAAAATACACAAAATCATCAATTGGTTCAATTTCTGCAATAAATTTCTGCATTAAATTGATACTTTTACTATAAACATCGAATGCGTGGTCACAAGATTCTATATATTGATCTGCGTATTTTGATTTGAGTATTCTATCATCTCTATAATATTTATACATGTTACCAACTTTCTGATCAAATGGTATATAGCGAGACGATTTTTCCAAATAGGATAAACCAATTCTTTGATCCTCAATCTTTTTAGCCGCAATGTTGGAGATCCACTCGACCGCAATTTGTGCTTCTCCTAATTCCGCAACAGAATCATCACCATATTCTGATAATATTTTGCTATAGAATTCCTTTCCTCTGTTCGGATTTGTAACAAATTCATCCAAAAAAATCTTTCTCATTGTTTTATCCGATCGAGAATATCTCGACATCAGTGCGCCTCTATCGACTTGTCTAGGAGTTGTAATTGCAAATACGTGCTTATCTGTATTTGAAAAATGTTGACCAAGTACAGATTTTTCTCGATCCGAAAAATCATAAACAGAGTTGAAATTCATAATACTAATAGAAAATGGTCCATATACATATTTATTCAGATTACAATAATTTCAAGCTGCCAGTATACGAAGTATTAAAACATCTACTAAATTATTGATTATTTTTAACAATGCCATCATTATATCTGAATGTAACTTCAACCTCATGAGCGATATAAAGCTCGAATTTGTAGGAAAGCAGGTGAAGGATATGTATGGCGCGTATGTGGGAAAGGTAATCGGGTTAGTTACTGATATCGATGGCTCTATAGAGTCAATCGGTGTGGATTGTGGTTCAATTGGATTAAAACAACTATCATATGAGCAGTTGCTTGTCCAGGGCGACTATGTGATTTTTATACCAAAGTGGCGAATGGATGCTCAGAAATTACTCAGACAAAAAAATCTTACACTCAAGAGAGTTAAGGCACTTGAGAACTTGGTTGGAGATAACGACTTGATGAAGGATGATGCTGAAGTTTTGCATTTAATATATGAAAAGAGACTGGTTGACTTGGAAAGTAACGAACAAGATGTCATAAATACTTTGAATTCAAGACTACAAGAATTGGATTTGCAAAGTACAACCATCAAAACGATTATTTTCGATGCAAAGTTGCAGTATAGGAGTAATGATATTGTCGAAGAAACATATCAACAAATCATTACAAATTCAAGTGAATTATTAGATCGTATTAAATTAGAAAAAGACGAAATAAACAGCTTTCTGTCAAGGATCACTCAGCCACATTCAGAAGTTGTCTCAAATGAATCAGAAGACAAAAACATCAACCCTCCCCAAGAGGATATAGACCATGTAAGTGAAGTGGAACCCAATCCAGATATAGAGAGAGACGAAGAGCTAAGGTCAGCATCACCTGGTGATGCTCAAGGTGATGAGGTAGAAGGTAATTGGCTAAATGAAGTGCTTACAAAAGACACAGCTTAATGTATTGCAAATAATTTAACTGGATTACTCGAATTTTTTTATTTTTCATAGAGACAGTATTACTGGAAATTATTCAGATTCATATAGTATAACAAACAAAGGTGCCAGTGAATGTAGTTTTGTTCTAGATTATTGTGCCAATACATTAAAATAAATAAGTTTAGTGTATCTTGATATGAAATACAGAAGTAGAACAGAAATAGTAGCAATGATCCTAGAAGCAGCAAATGGTGGGGCAACAAAAACCAGAATCATGTACAAAGC
>JAATVL010000085.1 GCA_014523525.1 Nitrososphaerales archaeon TH703
CGAGTTATCCTTCTACACTGATAATCCAGAGAAAATTAAATCAATAGGTATTAATGCTCAAAGTAATGAATATTCTTTAATAACAAATAGGACTCAAAATAAGTCAAATTAGGATTGCAACCGTAAACTCGACCATGTAACTAACATTTCAATGATTAAATTTTAAACCATGTATTTGTTACTAGTTATAGTATCAATAATATTCGGGTTCGGTGGTTCTAGCAACACTAGTGGTTCAATAAATGAACTCATGGTATTAGTAAACAGAGTTAGCTTTAAACTTTTCTACTTAGTTCCGAATCTTGAGTATAAGGAAGATACTAACAAAAAGAAGATTAAGTTAATACCAATACCTGTCGAGGTTTATTTTTTATTTTATTGTATTCTTGACTCTCTCATTGGTGTTTGTAGAAGCTCTCCAATTTCGTTATGCATCTTTAAGAGGTTCAATCCTTTTTCGGTCGTCCTGTAGCTTTGTGAGCCTTCTAAATATTCCAGTAAATTATTTTCAATAAGTACAGAAAGATATTCTCTTAATTGAGCGTAGCTAAGAAAGGCTTTGTACATAATTCGTGTTTTTGTAGCACTACCATTTGCTGCTTCTAGTATCATTGACACTATCTCCGTTCTGCTCCTGTATTTCATATATTAGAACTGATAAATTTACTATATTAACATGGTGACACAAAAGTCTAGAACAAAACGAAATCGCATAGTGATGTAGTCACTGACAAAGATGAGATTTTCAACGGTCACTAACCTATCAAATAGGTCTTTATTCTAAGCATCTTGGTACCCCCAACCGTCTAAAATCATCCGTTACCTGCACCTGAAAAAGATTAACATGGGGCTGGTCGGATTCGAAGCCTCGGTTCGTATTCCTTTTTTATGAGACTTCATGTTAAATTAGTACGCATACTAGGAGATAATGTTTATGGTATCGACCAATGTATTTCAAACTAATTGATCTGAACATTGATCTGCTTTCGGGGGCTAATAATGCTAGCACTCTAATTGTGGATTGACTAGCTCGTTATAGTACGGATCCAGAGGGACTAATGCTGAAATCAGAACTAATCCAGATGATAAATTTACAATTCATGTTTGACATTGAGTTGGCAGTGCAGAGATTTTAATTTACATGAGCCCGCCGGGATCCGAGAGAATATTCAATCGGAATTAATTTAGAATATCTAGTCTCTTCTAAAGAGCTTTAAAATTAATATCATATTTGATAGAGTTATCTGTTTTGCTCTAATGAAATAAATTTAGGTCTTAAGGTAATAGTTTGGATGAGTGTTACACAGTATCCTAGGGCAATTAATCATATTGCAATTAGCGTTCCAGATCTGGATAAAGCCTTGACATGGTATCAAGAAGTCTTAGGGCTTACAATTATAAGAGGTCCGACTGAACTAACTGCAGACGATCCAAAGGTAGGTAATGCACTTCAGGATATCTTTGGCTCGCAATTTAAGAAATTACGAATTGTTTGGCTGTCTTCAAGTAATAATATTGGTTTTGAAATATTCCAGTTTATTGCACCAAAACAAGGGACAGAAAATGATCAAAGTCAATATTGGAATGGCGGAATTATTCATTTCTCTATTACCGAACCAAACATAGAAGGTCTGGTTAAGAAAGTTTCTGAAACTGGCGGCAAACAACTTACTAAGATTTGGGAAATTAATCCAGAAAAACATTATAAGTTAGTTTTTTGTGCAGATCCGTTTGGAAATATGATTGAAATATATTCTCATAGTTTTGAGCAATTTCACGCAAATGTGGTTTCATTTATTTGAGGCAGTTGCAGTGTCCATTCACGGTATAAATGCATCTATTTACATGCAGACCCGTCGGGATACGACTGAATATTCAATCGGTACTTTTTTTAGAATTCTAAATAGTAAGTCGGTTGTATGATTACTAATATAGCCACAAGTTTACAGTATATTAATTTAATTATTCATTACTTCTTGAGAAGGCTTAAAGATAAATTAGTCTCTAGAAAAGGACTTGCCCAAAGAAAATGGTAAACCTAAGGAAATGCAAAAGTGGAAATATTCCACAGATCGAGATCATAATGTCTGATTTATTCTAGTTATCAAAACCTAATATTCACAAAATAATTAAATAGTATATTGCGGTAAGAAGCTTATGTCTACTAACACTGTTCATTTACACCGTGTACTTACAGCAAAGCCAGAGAAAATTTATCGTGCTTTTCTTGACCATGATGCTATGGCTAAATGGTTACCACCCAATGGTTATACTTGTAGCGTTCATCACATGGATGCAAAGGTAGGAGGAACCTACAAGATGTCTTTTACAAACTTTACCACTCAAAGGAGCATATCATTTGGTGGAGAATACCGTGAGCTGGTTGAAAACGAACGCTTACGTTATACGGATAATTTTGATGACCCAAACTTATCCGGAGAAATTCAAGTAACTGTAATCTTGAAGAAGGTTTCACTAGGAACAGAAATGACCATTGTACAAGAAGGTTTGCCCACTGTCATTCCTCTTGAAGCGTGCTATGTAGGCTGGCAACAATCATTGAATAATTTAGCAAAACTAGTTGAACCCGAAATCCCAGAGTAAAGTTAGATTTTCTATTTGGGTAAAAAATCATAATTTAATGATTCTGGTCCTATGATTTTACATATCTTAAAAAGTATATCCTGGGAATCTAATGAATTCGCAAAAATTAACACTTTACAGTCATCGCACCTTAACATCATGTGGTTAGTTTTCGTATATTTAATACTGGCCCAACTGTATCCGCAAAGTGGACAATTCACAATTTTGCTGGGCCGATAAGGTATACTCACATATTTTATAATTATTTTATATATATTTAGTTGAGTGCGTGAAAAAATTAGTGCGATTTCAAAAAAGGGTAGATCAAAACAAGAAAATGGTAGATCGATTTTGAAAATGGGTAGATCAAAACAAGAAAAGGGTAGATCGATTTTGAAAATGGGTAGATCAAAACAAGAAAAGGGTAGATCGATTTTAGAAATTAAGTTCCATTGCCATCAACCATAAAATTATATTCTCGTTATGAAAATTTTTATTTCTATCACAGATGTCATCTAAACAGTTTTCTCTTGCGCCTGATATATTTCCACCAAGTGGTGATCAACCGACAGCTATAGATCGCCTTGCAAACAGGGTAAAACAAGGTAAAAAGTTACAAACTTTACTGGGTGTGACAGGTAGTGGAAAGACCTTTACAGTGGCAAATGTAATTTCAAGGACCAACAAAAATACACTTGTGATTTCTCATAACAAGACACTGGCAGCTCAGCTTTATTCAGAGTTTAGACAGTTCTTTCCACAAAACAACGTTGGCTACTTTGTAAGCTTTTATGATTATTATCAGCCTGAAAGCTATCTTCCCCAAACTGACACCTACATAGAAAAGGATACAGAAGTCAACGAAAAAA
>JAATVL010000086.1 GCA_014523525.1 Nitrososphaerales archaeon TH703
TCGATGTTAGCTCAGGTTGGCCCAGGGTCAAGAAATCCAGGTGGATATTTTATTTCATTTTATGAAATTTTCAATCACGCATATTAGCACGAGTATTTTTTATCGTAATCGTAATCTATTCATAATTGCCATCTATTTATGAAATAATCAGATACTCCTATATTACCAGACTAATTCAAGTTTAAATAATTGAGCATTCATATTGCCTCTAACCATAAATCTGTCGAGGTACAAATCATTGATTCCACAAGTAACTGTCACAGATCGGCTTAAGAATTACTATGAACTGACTAAGCCAAAAATTTGGTATCTCTTGGTTTTTACAGCTTTTGGGTCAGCTGTAACTGCATCCTATTTAACTGATACCTTTCTGTCCCCACTCCAATGGGTCTTTCTTCTTGTGGGTATAGTTACTGGGTCTGCAGCTGCAGACGCTTTAACCGGATATAATGATCGTGATATAGATGCCATTATGGATAGAACAAAAGCTCGCCCTATTCCTTCTGGAAGGATCTCTCCCAAGAATGCACTTATTTTTGGTCTGCTTTTAGCAGCTATATCCCTATTCTGTGCATGGTCAATTAACTACTTGACCTTGGGACTTATGGCATTCGGCCTTTTTGATAATATAATAGTATACAGCAAGTGGTTGAAACGAAGGAGTCAAACCAATATAATACTTGGAGGCTTCTCTGGTGGTATTCCAGCATTAATAGGATATGTAGCTGTTACAACAGAGAATATAGAGATAGGCTTAGTAATGGCCGGATTAGTTTTCTTATGGATCCCGACACATATTTGGAGTTTGGCATTGCATGTAAAAAAAGACTATACAAAAGCCGGCGTACCAATGCTTCCCGTTGTTGCTGGCGAAAAAAGATCTGTACAAGTTATAGCCGGAACAACTCTCCTAATGGTCGTATTTAGCATTATACCCTTTTTCTTAAATCAATTTGGTTTGATCTATTTTGTCACTGCCATATTGGGCGGAATTATTATGATAGTTGCTTCATTATGGCTATTGTTTAGACCCAATGAGAAAGCTTCGTGGCTACTTTTCAAAATCTCTAGTCCGTATTTGACTGCGTTGTTTATTGCATTCATGGTAGACGCTATTTTTCAGTAGGTATAATTTTCACATTCATATAGAACTCTTGCAATTACTACATGCGATTCTAAACTATAGGGACTTATCGAATATAAATTGCTACATGCTTGATTTACTGTTTCTGAAAAATGTCCTCTCTGGAATCCTCCGACCACAAAACAATAATTCTTGGAATTATCAACTACGTTATTCCTCAGAATATCGCATATTTTGCTTTTTGTTCCCCTTACAGAGAATCCGAGAACTAAATCTGGTCTAATTATTTTCTGTATCAAGTCATTAAATCCAACGTTGTCTCTTAACTCTATCAAATTAGGTGATTTATCATTTTTGAGCTCGTTAAAAATACTAATCATCAGTCTTTCAAATCTGAAATAACTTTTTGGTATTCTCAAACCTTCATTTATTATTATTAATTTATTATCAATTGTGGATACATAAACTTTCAATTTTTTCTGCTTAAATAATGGGGTTGAGAGCGCTTCAACCAGATCGAAATGCACTATATCTGGTCTACCACGTTTCCACCATTTCTGAATATTTTGTTCAACCATTGCTTTATGATGATAACTAATGTCTAAGAGAATCTCATTGGAGTCTCTACCAATTCTTTTGCAGTGATTCTTTATAGAGGGATGATTTCTAAGAATTTGCGGTACCAATTCTATTGCTGCTTCAGCAATCACCAGTGAATACAATCAAATTTACACGAAATTAATTTGAAATTATGACATTTATTTCATAGCATTTTAATATAGTAGGACATAACAACTAGATCGACAATAGCTCAGGTGGGTATATTGATTTTTAATGAATAAGAAGAACATACAAAGAATAGCAACTGAAAGAATAGGAATATTGATCGATAGTGCATTGAGCGAAATAAATGATAATGAAGCGCTATCGCAGTCTTATGCAAAATTGGCTCTGAAAATAGCAATGCGTGTTAGAATAAGAATGCAATACTCGATAAGCCAGCTATTTTGTAGAAAATGTAAGCAATTTATTGTTCCTGGAGTTAATTCCAGAGTAAGAATAGGAAGAACTAAGGTCAAATGTGTTAGAATTACTTGTCTGAAATGCAATCATGTTTATCGAAAGATAATTGTAAATTAGAGATTTTATTAAGTCCAGTTTAGTTGAAAGCAACAATCCATTTTATTACTTTGCTTCAATTTCTTTACTTCGGTAAAGAATGTTAAATAGTTTGCATTTTACCATCTTTGCGTTTCATTAATGGATTTCCAAACATGCTAGCGAGTTAATTGTTGGATTCATGTTAGAAAAGGGATAATTTACCACCATTCGTTTTGTTAAAAATTTGTTAGTAATTAACTCATTTGAATAAAATGATTTATAAGGGAATTTCCAAGAATGTTATAGAATATTATGGCTAAGGCTTATGATATTCCTGCTGATGAATTAATTACTCATTTGGCAGAAAATTTAAAAAAGGATAAAAAAATTGAGGCTCCTCAATGGTCTCAGTACGTTAAGACAGGTTGTCATGTAGAAAAAATCCCCCAAAATAAAGATTGGTGGTATATGCGATGTGCATCATTGTTAAGAAAAGTGTACATTAACGGTCCAATTGGTATTTCTGATCTTAGAAGTGAGTATGGCGGCAAAAAGCAAATTGGGTATAATATTGCACATCATAAAAAA
>JAATVL010000087.1 GCA_014523525.1 Nitrososphaerales archaeon TH703
AAAGGTAGAAATTTTAGTCAAAAAGAAAGTAGATACCTTTAGAAATTTGCTTCGCTTCCTGATATGGGTAGAGTTGGTGGATTGGTATCTTCATTTTTGGCCAGTAATTTAGAAACTGAACATATTGCAAATATAATTTCTAACCCCAAACCATGGGTAAATGTTAAAGATGGTGTTATAGAAACAACAAGGGATATTTACAAGATTTATTTTTCAGATAGAGAAAAATTATTAATTCTTACCGGTGAGATGCAACCCGAAGATCATAGAGAACTTCTCGAATTGTGTAACACATTTCTTGATTTTTGTTCGTCGATTGGTGATGTAAAAAGACTCTATACCGCAGGTGGGTCATTAAACGAAATGCTCACAGGAGAACCAAGAGTTGTAGGTGTCGCAACCAAACCACAACTGAGAGAAATTCTTGTTAGTTCTGATGTGGACACTTTGGGTTCTGAATTTACAACAATAACATGGTTTAACGGCCTTATCTTGGGAATGGCTTCTGATAGAAATATTGAAGCAATCGGATTTTACGGCGAAATTTCGGACAAATCCCTACCTCAACCTCTCGCAGCAAAAAGTATCGTAAAGGCTTTTGCTAAAATTGAGCACTTGTCGATATCTACCAAACCCTTTGATGTGCAATACGAAGAAGTTTTGGACCATATTGAAAGAAACAAAGGAACGAAAAACCTGGATCAATAAATAACTAGATCTTAATGGAAACGGAGAATGGCTCTTCTCTGACTAATAGAAATGTACTAATTTATTCCAATTTCTAAAATTGTTACTAAATCATGTACTATTGCATCATCGCATTATTGTATCATATTACTGTCATGATATTACAACAAAACCTCTTGCAATACCTTTCCGGGTAGTGTCCAAACCAGTTTGCTTGGGGATTTTTAATGACTTTACTGCAAGCTCCAAGTTAAATTCTCCCTTAGAAGGCAGTGATACAGTCTGATTTGAAATTCCATTTATTGCTGTGATATTATTCTTCTTCACAATTATATCTCCTTTACTGTTTCGGATCGACAAATCGTAATTAACATCTGCATTTAATCGATTGCCACTAAGAGCATCACTGAAATTAATACCTAGATTATTTTCTCCTATCACGGGAGGATTTGGATTCCACAATAAGGATGAATGTATCCCTCCTGTATCGGTTACCATATCCACAGAAGTTTTTTGCGACTGATTTGCTAGCGGCCGAAGTGTAAAATTCATTGAATTATTGCTATTTGCTACCAATTGATTATTTTCGGCTAGTTTGATTATATCATTTTTGTTCAAGAGAAAGTGAATTACTAATGCCTTGTCAAAGCTAAATGGATCTATGGCAAGAGATCTTCCCACTACTGGTTGTCCATTTACTGTGGCATTAAATGTGGAGGAATTAGAGAATTGGTTGAATGATTTTGGAACCCTAAATTCTTCATGAACAAAAATATTTTGTGATTTTATTCTTGAAAGGTTCCAGTTAAATGGCATTGTCCATTCTGCTCTCAAATCCTTGGGTTCAAAGGTGAAATTTCTTATTTTATCATAATATGAGATTAATGTGCTATTAAATTTGTCATTTCCGTGCGTTAAATTAGTTGTAAATACATCACCAATGCTTAGGTAAGAATCAAACCTAGGAGCATTTTCAGGCTTAAAGATGTTTCTGACATTGTCAATTCCAAAGATTTCTATAGCAAAATGATATAATCCGCCTTCAGTGAGCACAGGGCCAGCTACTGTGAGTTGCCCGGTTTCATCTGTCCATCCACCCAAAAAAGCTTCCGTAGATCCGTAGACTGTAACTGGGCCTTGGCTTGGTCGGAATTTTAATGTTAATGGTCCATCCTTTGAATAAAATAATTCACGTAATAGTAATTTGTCACCTTTGGTAATAGTTACAAAATAATTAACATTAGTTACGTTATTTCCAGTCTTTGAATCAAATAACCTTAAATGAAACAAGGCATTTTGCTTCGTCTCAGATGTCAATATGGGCGGACTTATTTTTGTGTAAAGGCTTGCTACTCTATCTCCTACTGTAGCTGGAGGTAGGTTTTCTTCAAATATTCCATCAGCTTTCACTTGCTGCAAATTAGGAAGTAGAATAGTGCCAGTTGCAAACAGAAAAGAGATAATTATTATTGTATACCTTTCCATGTTCATTTTAGCAAATAATTGGTAATTTATATTATTGAACAAGAGACTGATGGACCTATCGTTACGGTATTTGTTCCATCAACAATGGAACCGTATCGCATAAATGCAAACTTTGATACACTTTCAGCAAGTTTTATGGCTGATTCAGTGGGCCAACTAAGGTTATCGGTAATATTTTTTCTCTCAGCAATTATACGGTAACCCTTGAAGTAACAGGTGTTGATTTTGTTAATCTCTTTCTTCCGGTTCCTTTGAAATTTGAATTCCCCGTTTCTATCAATAGTTAGTCCTGCTAAGGATGATTTTATGAAAAATTGAGAACAACCTTAGAAAAATTTTTCTATCCATGACGAATATTCTATCGTGTGACTATCAAAGCATCAGCATCATTTTCTAATATAGATTACGATCTTTTTAATACCGTACTTGAGTGTTGTAGAAAGAATGCAGAGATAAAGTACGCGGACAAACAGAAAAATAATATCGTAGGTAAATCTGTGTTTGGAACTCAAAACCAAAACCAGTCTGGAATAAATTTTCAAATTATTGTGAAAGAAAAACCTACTGGAGTTGAGATATATGATTATTCAAAACGTGGTTTGGATAGAAAGTTTGCGGACAGTTTTTTTAATCTACTATTACCGATTATCGGACAGGACGTAGACATAACGTTCGAAGACCAGGACGAATGCGCAATCTGTAAGAAAAAATTCAAGCTGGGATTATCAAGATATATTCCATCCATAGGTTGGGCAACACATAGCGAATTGTGTGAATCATGCTATACTTTATTATCAAGCCATGAAAAAAACTATTGTTGTGTCTGCCAAAAAAAACTGGGAATTAGGAAATATTCCGCAAGAACTAGTTGGAATCGCAATCTAATGTTATGCAAAGAATGTTATCTTATACAAAAACCACAGATACAAAATGATGTTAGTGTAAAAGGGAGTGACGGTGAATTAACTAATACGATGAGAAGTAAGACGAGCTCATCAATTCCATCCAAACTTTTAAACAAATCAATAATAATTGGAACTGATGATCCATTGCACATACTTAAGATTAGGTTTGCAAAAGGAGAAATAAGCAAAGAAGATTATCAAGAAATGAAAAGGTTACTTAACGATGATTGATTTTCTCTAACTATGTTCTTTATCATCAAACTACTAGTTCATCAAGGTATAGATGGATTTCTATTTTACATCCGGATATTTCTAGCTTATAATCGCATTTTCTTCGAATTATTCTCCTAGCCTAATAGGGCTAAAAAATATGCATATTTTTTAAAATAAATGAATAATTTCAACAAAATTATAAACTAAATTAAAATATTTTATTCTCATCTTAGAATAATATTTATAGTGGGATACTATACAATGCGATAATGAATCGTAGTTTAATAGTAGCAAGCTTACTAGTAGCTAGCTTCTTGCTTGCAAGCAGTATTGCTTTGGTTCCGTATTTTTCAGGGAACAATGTGGTAAATGCACAGGCAAAAGAAGATCAA
>JAATVL010000088.1 GCA_014523525.1 Nitrososphaerales archaeon TH703
ATCCTGTAGAAATTGCATTAATTAATTAAAGGCTGTTGTGGGGATAAATTGTCGATTGCTCACCATTAACCCAATTGATGCGATTCTATGGACGCTGAGACGAAACGAGAAGGACGTCATCAAACTCTATAATTCCTTATCACCTTTAATGCAAGCTGCCACAGGAGCTTCCATGCTCAATTTCGGCTATTGGCAAGGAAATGTAAACAGTCCGATTGACGCCCAATCTAATTTATGTACCCTTGTGGGAAAACTTGCAGATCTCGGCTCATATAGAACACTAATTGATGTTGGAAGCGGTTACGGAGCACCTGCAGTTCAATGGAGTAGGGAATATAGACTCGGGAATATAGTCTGTGTGAATATTAATTCTCAGCAGCTCGTTAATGGATTCAAAATCGCCTTAAGTAAGATTGAAAATGGACAAGTATTTCATGCTTGCTGTCTACGAACCCATTTTACTTACATTAATAGCACTTCTTTATCCTTGCCATTTGCAACTGGCACTGTTGACAGGATCATTGCATTAGAATCTGCGCAACATTTCAAACCTTTTGACAGGTTTATTGAAGAGAGTTACAGAATATTGCAAACTAAAGGTTTACTGGTAATAGCCATGCCTGTAACAGTTTCGTTAGATAATGTCTTGAAAAAACTGTCTAAGCTCGGTATTCTCAATCTGACTTGGTCGTCAGAGCATTACGGATTCGAATATGTCAAGTCAGTTATTAGAAGATGCCGATTCAATATAATGAATGTAACTATGATTGGTACACAAGTATATGAACCACTTGCTCTTTATTATACTCAAAACAGGAAGGAACTGCGGCAGAAAATTACGACACACTATCCATCATATATTGAAAAAATACTTTGTAAATCATTGGTCAAGATGATGAATGTATCTAAAAAAGGATTAATAGAGTATATTGTATTAAAAGCACAAAAATTATAAAATGCTCTTTCTTTGCTCATATTTCTCTTACTTACTATTCTAGAATCCCATTAGAGAACTAATTTTATTGCGCGGCATACGATTGAATATTCAATCGGAACCAATCAGTATTTCTAAAATTAGAATATTGTTAATTGTAAATAAGAGGAAATATTACTTTATAAAATCCCTTCGGGACTCATGCTGTTAACAATGCGGATCCGATCATAAGGGACTACTGAATTTTTTGGGACCATTATCACAATTTTTAACACTATGATGATTATATGTAATTAGGAAGACAACTTTGGTGCGCCCAAAATAGGGGAGTTCTGAAATCAGTTTGTGCCATTCTTATTTTAATAACAAAAAAGGTAAGATATTCAATTCAAGAGATCTCAACTAATTTTCGGGTGAGGGTGGAGGCGAAGATGAAATGCTTGCGGTGTACAGTAATGGTTCGGCATTCTTATCACGATCTCCTGTAAAATAACCATGGCCGTTACCATCGCATGTTGTAGCGGGTGAGGATCCAAAATTCCTAAGAGCATTTCTGATATCTGAGGGTGTTGCTCCAGGATGCTCAGATTTATATAATGCTGCGGCGCCGGTAACGTGAGGAGTTGAGGCGCTCGTACCACTAAATGTAGTATATGAACTTTCTCTTGTTGTTGTTTTGATCTGTACTCCTGGAGCAGCCATATCAACTACTGATCCATAATTACTAAAACTTGCGAAGTTATCATCTTTCCCCACTGTTGTAGATATAGCAGAATTACCACCACACTTCCCGTCAGTGTCAACAATTGCTGATACGGTTATTACTTCTGGGAAACTTGCGGGAATTACTGATGAGGCATCCTTTCCTTCATTCCCAGCAGCCACTACATAAGTTACTCCAGCTGCCACAGAATTAATGATTGCAGTATGAAGAGCATCATTTGCACCATCCTCTCCAAAGCTCAAATTCACAACATCTATCTCGTCTGCATGTTGAGTTACATAATCGATCCCCTTTATTAAATCGGAAGTAGAACCAATGCCGTTTTTGTCAAGAACCTTAATAGCCCATAATCTAGCGCCTGGGGCGACACCCACTACACCCTGAGAATTATCTTTTGCCGCTGCAACCCCGGCCACAGCTGTACCATGACCATAATCATCGTTACCGCTACTTGTTCCTGAAACAAATGTTACTTGTTTGTATACGTTCAAGTCCGGATGATTCAGGTCAACTCCACTATCCAAGATGCCTATGTCAACATTTACATTACCGCTCCCGTCTCCAGATTTAGTTGAGCTCAGATCGCCATCTACTCTGTTAACGCCAGTTGGTAAACTCTGAACGAAGGCTTTTAACTTAATATCAGGCTGCACATAATCTACTTGAGGACTTTTCACAATTGCCTCAAGCGCCTTCTCATTAGGGACTCTAATAGAAAACCCGTGTAAAACATGATCATAAGTATGTTGCAATGTTGCTCCTTCATTTATGGCTTCTTGAGCTAAAGACCTTGTTGTAGAGGATAAAAAATTGCTATGCTTTAGTGCTACGATGTATTCATTTGGTATTTTCTCCCCCTTAACCTCCCTTAATTTTTTTGCCATATTCTGTGCATTACTCCTAAGGTCATCAATTTTGGTCTTAAGGTCATCAATTTTGCCTTGTAGCGATGTTGTATCGGGTTGCCGCGCCTCTACTTCAAACAAAAAAGTTTGTGACATTGGACTTAATATCCAGTTAGAAAATAAGAGCGCTATCAAAGTACTTACTGTAATCGTAATCAGCGAGCTGGTCCCACCCTGAGATCTTAGTTTCTCTGCCATAGCTACAATACCCTTGAACTTTGATCAGATGTCTGATGGAAACATTCAATAGTTAGTAATTGAAGTCCCGTAACCATAAACCACATGAGCCCTTTAGATATATATCAGATGGTTAAGATGATTATGAATGATATGACTATGAGAATCATTTGAAACAATCTTCTAACAGAGGGAACCTCTTCCTAAAACTTGGCAAAATTATATGCAGCATGCAGGACAACTGATGTCTCATATTTAGACATATGATCAGAAAACTTATGATGTCCTACTTGATAGTAACAGAATAATAATCAGAGCATGACTTTTTGTTTCGGACATAAGTTTTTTCGCAAAGTAAGATTTTGTG
>JAATVL010000089.1 GCA_014523525.1 Nitrososphaerales archaeon TH703
GCAACTTTTGGTTTCAAGAATAGTTCTCTAATTTCTTCATATGGAACATTGGACAACGGTTCTTGCAGTTGATCGATATTTTCCAATTTTGAATATTTTTGAATAAGTTTCATTGCAGTCTTCGGACCTATTCCTGGTATACCTCCAAAGTTATAGTCGGTTCCTATTAGTATTCCTACGTCAACTAGCTGCTCATGTGTCAATTTAGTATAATTAAGTATATCTTCAAGATAAAACATTTCTAGAGGAACTTCTATGTAGGAATTTCTATTGGGAACCTTCCTTTTACCACTTATCGTAATATTTCTTATTAGTCTTTTTGCACCAAATAAAATAGAATCATAATCCTGACTTGCACAAATATGTACTAGATCGGTATTAGTTAGCTTTGCTGCAGTTGCTTCTCCTTCTGATGGAGCTTGTATTGTTGGAATTCCTAATAAGGAAAGCAATTTCTTTGATTCATTTATCATCTTATCCGTC
The DNA here is from genome assembly GCA_014523525.1 of Nitrososphaerales archaeon TH703. Lineage (GTDB taxonomy): Archaea > Thermoproteota > Nitrososphaeria > Nitrososphaerales > Nitrososphaeraceae > TA-21. The sequence goes on from JAATVL010000089.1 coordinate 484, forward strand.
AACACTGATGTTGCTTGACTATATTTTCTTGCTTCTTCTAGTTTGCCTTGAATCAGTGCTTTCTCATATTTTTCGGTGGCTACCTCCTTAATTTTATGTCTGCGTTGAATTTCATTAACTTTTAATGGATTAGATACTCCGTCAAAGACATAGACAAGTTTGATATCCTCCGCTAGTAAATTGATATTACGATAGAATAGCCCACTTAAGTGACTGGTTATTTCTCCGTGAATATTACTAAGAAGTTCTCCGGTAGATCCACGAATTGTAGCTAGAAATTGGTGAATAGTATTAAAAGCATCAACAGCAATAATTTTATTTGAGAGATCACTTAACTTTATGTTCGTATATGTTAGGATTGGTTTTAGATCTAAGCCCATTGACTACATTATAATCACACGATCTTTCTTTTTATTTTTTTCAATTTTGCTTTTTTGTAGGCAATTAAATTGGACAGTATTTGGAAAAAAGTAGATAAGTCAATTTGATTATTTTATTGGTCAACTATGAGTTTACTTATGAATATCAGTACTGTTGTAAGTGTGCTGAATGTTGCTGTCCTGTTGATATTATTCGTAATTTATGCAAAGATATACGTCAAAAGTAGAGCGGTATTTACAATTGGCCTTATGTTCTTTACGGTTATGTTAATGCTTCATAATTTAATAGCTGTATATGCCTACCTAGCTATGGCTCCACTTTATCCAGATGAATTATTGCCGTATTTTGTAGCTATACATATAGCAGAATTTGTTGGAATTGTTTCTTTGTTAAGAGTAACTATTTGAACTCAATAATCTGATAGTCAACCGGAATATTATTGGTTGATTATAATATTCAATAAAGCTTTTTACTTAGAGATTGATGAAAAATTATAAAAAAATGAATTTTGGGGTTTTGTTTAACCTTCTTCCCATCCCTTTGTGAACAGACCACTCTTCTTTAGTGGAATAGGCTGACCTGGTGTATAATCCATTGGTCTCATCCAAAATATTGCTTTAGTTGGACAAACCCCTATGCATGCACCATCTGAAATGCATCTCTCAGGATAGAATACAAAAGCTTTACCTCTCTTCCATCCCTCAACTGGTTTTACCCTCAATACATCTGGACCAAGAGAAGTACAAATTTCAACACATAGAGCACAGCCGATGCAATGTTGTTCGCTAATATCTGGAATTATTGCTACTGGCATTTATTTCACTTAAACAGAAGTAAAGCCGAAACTATTTAAACACTGTGCTATTTTATAACACCGATATAAATATTTCAAAATGTATCGAAATTCTCGATACGATGAATATAAAGCAAAACATAGAAATTATATTTTGCAAGAGCTTTACATGTGGTTCGTAAAATCACAGTACTTGTACCGGTTATTATTGCAAGTATAATACTGGGTGTTTTGGGATTAACGTTTGTTCCAGAAGGAATAAAAAGTAGGAATCTTGAATTTTCAAAAGGAACCGTAGTCATAAACAATCATTCAATAAGTGCTGGGATTGCTGAAACTCCTGCCGAACGGCAAAGGTGGCTGACTTTTAGAACTGAAAAACTACCATTTAGCTCTGCCCTTCTTCTTGTTTATGATAAGTCTGATTTGTATTCTTTGTGGCTCCTGAACATACAATTCAATTTGGATTTGATTTGGTTGGATAATGCC
>JAATVL010000090.1 GCA_014523525.1 Nitrososphaerales archaeon TH703
AATTAGTCTATCTTCTCTGATATCAGCAAGTGTTTCATTTGCCTCCTTTACTATAGATTTACGGAAACCAGGAAGTTTTTCTAAAATTTCATTGTAGATAATTTTAATCGGCAAGCTCTTGTAGAGATAGATCCACAACCCCATTATCTTCCAGGGATACTTTATTCTAAATCTCTCTCTTTCAATAATTTCATCTACCAAAAGTACAATGTTTCTGTTCAGATTTCCTATTTCACGATTTGTCACGACACCTTGCTGATTATTGGGTTTCGTCCCTTGATATTCAGCGCGTATTACTGCCCACTGAGGGATTTTAACCCTATATTGGATTCGTTTGTTGGATCCATTTTTTGACCATGGAAATCGAAGAATTTCTCTTTCAGTCGTGGCCACGTTTCGATTTCTTGTGTTTAGCAAGTCATCATCTTTGACAACTTGGAGTATCAATTCCTTATTTGGAACCTGTAGTCCCAGTAATACATGCCAATACTTGCCTTTATCTACCCACTCGGGAGCATATGTTGCTGGATCCCAAAAATCAATGGGTCCAAATGGGATGTAACCGTCTTCAAACTCATGAGTTTCAGGATTATATGATTTGTATTCATATTTTCCAATTTGAGGATTAATTTGACATGCAAGACTTTTTGTTTCGTTGACTCTATTTGAGGACCTTGTAAATTCCCTATGTGCCATAATCCCCCAAATAGTCCCTAGCACACTGAATATTGTGAAAATGAAATAGGAGAGATCAAATTTATCATGTACTGCGTAGTTAAGAGCCAAGAGAATACCGAAAGCATAGGAAGAAAACATTCCAGCAAAAAACATGAAAAGAAAGAACCACCTTGCCATGTCATTGTAAAATAGACTAAATGATTTTATGTGACTATCATTTGACATTCTATGCTTCATGGACATTCACTGTGATTAACGAGCATTACGTCCTTATTATCCTAAACTATTCATACCTTATCAATTACGTTCCGTTAAAAATAAATCCATATATAAAAGCGACCTTCGTTTGCTTAAATTCACGGTAATCCTTGGATAATATGTCAATTATACCTTATAGAGTTTGAGGCGATACTTTGTTAGTGACGTATTTATCAAATCAAAGTTCAAGGGTATCAAACAACTATAAGTTTTACAAAATGCATTCTTTTGTTTATTTGAAGTTGTCTTGATATTTCCTTAACATCTTTAGCGTCGCCTTTCAAAGAAAATATTTCAAGGCACCTATCTTTATCTATTTTATTATGTAGGTGTACAATTATTATCTTGTCAAAATCATGTCTTATTGATGAAACTTGATCATCTGAATCTTCATCATGTACCGCCAAAAGTAACGAATTAATTTCACCATCCAAATCTTCTTTCATTCGTTCATCAGATAAGAGATTTCTAATTCCTGCCCTTATGATTTCAGATCTTCCGGAAAATCCCAATGATTTAAGTTTATCCAAGCTTTCGATTATTTCTTCATTTAGCGAGACACTCACAATGGTCAATTAAATTTTCATAATCAGGTATTAGATATAATAATTATTCCATATTTTATAGGGCCAAAGTAAGATCGTTGTAACGCAAAAAAGAGGTTGTGGTCTGGAGGTACATGGTATGAATAAAGCTCTATGACGTAAAACTTGTCCGTTCATAAAGTCTTGAAATGGGTAACCTGAATGGCCAGTATCTAACGCCTACAGATGTCACTAACGGCAGTCTGATATTGTTTGACTTTGATAAAGAATTTCATGTTAAAATTCAGAAAGGCAAATAAAAAATTACTGCGAAAACATAATGACAAACTAGTAATATTTCTATTTCCGCAGTGATGGAATTAATGCCAAAATATTTCGTTTGAATAGATGAGTCACAGATGCTTGTCAAGAAGGGCCGACGAAATTTTCGATATAACCCTAGCGAATTTGAATAATGTTATTAACATATACAACAACAACTTATTAAAATTAATAAAAAATGTATATATTCTTAATAATACATTATATCAACGTGAAAAGGGAGCTTACATTTTTGTCTCATCTGATTTTATCCATTCTATTTTACTCCTTGTGTCAAAATCTGTATGCACAAAGTCAAATATCAAATCCAACTTTGCAATTGTATTTTGATCCTGCAAACGCAACGAAGAATTCAATTAATGAATCGA
>JAATVL010000009.1 GCA_014523525.1 Nitrososphaerales archaeon TH703
CAGTTTAAGCTGATATTGGATTATACTACTGACCCTTTTGAAATATCTTTACGCACTGGGGAGGACAAACATTTTCACAGGCCATACAAAAAATGCAGTCTTTTTCTCTAATCATGAATGGTTTTTTTTCTGAAGCGGGATGTCCTGGTGTATCTAGCCATTCAAATACATTTACGGGACAAGCTTCAATGCAGGCACCATCAGCAATACAAATATCGAAATCTACTGTAACCTCTGTTCCCCAAATTCCAACCTGTCCTGGAGGATCAATTGGACCCCATACTTTTATTCCTTGATACATGCCCTTTATCTGACGCTTTGATTTGAATTCAGGGTCTATGGGACCTTCTATCTTTGAATAGTTTGTGCCACTACCGGTTAGAGAAATAGTAGTTTGTCCACCCGGAGCTGGGGCAGCAGACGCTTGTTCAGCTGACGGAGGACTTAGCGCAGTTTGAGATTGAGAAGGTGTTGTCGAAACGGCGGGGGGTGCTGATTTTTGTGGAACCTGCGGAACCGGAGTCACTATATTTTGCCTTTTAACAGAACACAATTGATTGTGAACATCCTTCATACTATCTAGGGTTACGGGATTACTGTGAATTAACAGTGTACCACAAGATTCGCATATGTACTCCATTGTATCAGACAATATATTCAATAACTAAGAGTCCCTTATCAATTTTATGAACCCGTTTATCAATTAGCAATACCTTGGGATAATTTATCTTGAAAGGTAATGGAAAAAATTTGTGCACAGACATAGAAATTTTTATTCCAAAATAAAAAATATCCTTTCATTTTTCAGATTTTATTAATTGTCGGGACTAGGACTTAATTATTGGAAAGAAGTCATTGCGGTATTAAGAAACATAATCCCAGTTTACGATAAAGTTAACAAGAGCATCTCTTTGGGTCAGGATGATAAATATCGTGAATGTGGTTTGAACGGCCAAATTCGACCTGGTGATTTGATATTAGATGCAGGTTCAGGTTTCGGGAATATGTCATCAAAAGCACTAGAGATTCTAAGAGATGATGCCAGGATAATCCTGCATGATCCGATACGTGAAATGTTGCATTATGCGCAGAATCTAAGAAATCAGAAGCTTAACCTTTCATGCGGAGTCTTTGAATATATGCCATTTAGGGAATCATCCGTAGACGCTGTCTTGTGTGGGTACTCTCTACGTGATGCCTTTTCGCTAATTGAAGCTATTTCTGAAATACACAGAGTTCTCAAAAATGATGGTAGATTCATTATTGTCGATATTGGAAAGCCAGATAATGCATTTTTTAGAAGCATTGTCACATTTTACCTAAAATATATCTTGGGAATAATAGCGTATTCTGTTTCTGGTAGGAGAGGTTTGAGATTTAAGACTTTATATGGTACTTTCACACGATGGCCAAATAATGGTATTCTAAATGATCTCTTAATGAAGAAATTTTCGAAAGTAAAATTTACTAAAAAACTATTTGGAGGCGCAATAATTGTTGTGGCTTACAAATAATTTTGAGTAGTGAACAACCAGTTGACTTGAGAAAAAGTAAATGTTAGCTATTCAAAAGCCAGATAATTGTCTACTCTTCTATTTATAGAGATATTTCATTTTTATCAAAGTCATATTGAATTATCGAAGCACTACGGATATTATTGCGATGATATTATTTACGGCCAACAATGGGGAAACGAAATCATCCATAATGTCCAAGGCACATTTAAATTATAGACAAATAAAAAAATACATAAAAATTTTAGTCATAAATGGCCTAGTTATTGAGAGAAACAATTTATCTGAAGGCTTTACCACATACCACACAACAGACAAGGGAAGAAATTATTTGGAAATGTACGAGGAATCAAAAGCATACAATTTTACTTCAAACATATATGTATTTGGAAAACAGTTGGATCAGAACCTTCTTTCCATTTAAAAATAAATGCATCTAATGAATCTTGATTGAGAACTATAATTATTCAATATTTTATAGAATATTGCTTTTAATATCACATCATAGTAACAACTTTTTTCGAGCCTGTCTAAATAAATTGCTTTAAGATTAGACAAGTTACTGTGTTATACGTATGTTATATAAAATATGTCTGTATTAATGATTAATTCAACATTTACTTTGTTCTTATGATTATACTGACAAAATTACTGGAAAAAGCAAAAATTCATTTACTATAAGAGTTATTGACGAGGTTTTTATTTTATATAATTTTATATCTTTCGTGGAATCAATCAGTAAATTAGATGTAATATATGTTATCTTAAAGAGTGCTAATAAAAGATGTCACTATAGGGAGTTATACTCCAAACTCCAAAGCTATCTTACGATGTCAGATCTGATGAAATTTATTTTCGAATTGAAAAAATACGATCTTTTAAAATCTTTGAGGAATGAGACTAGCTATATCATTACTCCAAAAGGAATGCAATATTTACAGATTCATGAAGAATTAACCAATCAGATACAATTAGAAATTTCCGGGAATTCAAGCATTTTTAAGAGATATATCCCATTTTTCAAATGGGCAAATATGTTTAAGAAAAGAGGGTAACTAATTTCAAAAGTAAAAAACCACAGTTATGGCTGGCTGGAGTAAAGTTAATTAAAAACAAAGAAAACCCTTTCTCATTAATATGGTTGATAAACAAAAGATCCAAAGTATTGTTGAATCTTCGAAAGGCAATCCCAAAGTCATAACTGAAGAATCATCAAAAGAAATTCTTAGCGAATACGGAATAAAAGTTCCACATTATGCACTTGTAACAAACACTGATGAAGCAGTGCAAAAATCAAAAGAGATTGGATTCCCATTGGTTGCAAAAATAGTTTCGGCTGATATTTTACACAAGACAGACGTCGGTGGCGTTAAAGTAGGATTAAATTCTGAGGATGAAGTTAAAAAAACCTTTGATGATATGTTTTATAGACTTAAGGAAAAATTTGATGTTAAGGGAGTCTTATTGGAAAAGATGGTTCCAAATGGTGTGGAATTAATTATAGGACTCCAAAACGATTCTCAGTTTGGACCTTCCATAATGGTCGGTCTAGGTGGTATTTACACGGAGTTATTTAAGGATGTTTCATTCAGAGTTCTTCCAATCACAAAGAATGATGCATTAAAAATGTTGGAATCTCTAAGAGGTAAGGACATTCTCAGAGGATTTAGAGGTTCAAAACCGATTAACATGGATATGTTGAGTGAAGCAATTGTAAATATTGGGACGTTAGGAGTAGACATGGCTGGAAAATATGAGAGTATCGATTTTAATCCAGTCGTACTATATCCGGATGGTTATTTTGTTGTAGATGCAAAAATTATCCTAAAGGAAAAATCTTCAGATGATGCTATTTCAAGAGCCAATCCCGATTCAAGTCATATGGATTTATTCTTTAATGCCAAGTCTGTAGCATTAATAGGAGCATCACCAGAGCCAGGCAAGATAGGAAATTCTGTTATGGAAAGCCTTGCAAAACATGATTACAAGGGAAAAGTTTATCCCGTTAATGCAAAAGGCTATTCCGAGATAATGGGTGTAAAAGCATACAAGAACCTCCTGGACATAAAAGATCCCATAGATGTTGTGATAGTAACTGTTGATCTTAAATTTGTTCCAGATCTTCTTACAGAATGTGGAAAAAAGAATATCCATAATATGGTGATAATATCTGGGGGTGGTAAGGAATTAGGGGGAGAACGTGCAGCTATTGAGAAACGAATTCAGGATCTATCTCGAGAATTAAATATTAGAATAATTGGTCCAAATTGCATTGGTATTTTTAATGGAGAAAATAGATTGGATTGTGCATTTCAGGGACATTTACGAATGTTAAGGCCAAAACAGGGCAACGTTGCTTTTCTTTCCCAAAGTGGGACCGTGGGTATCGCCTTTATGGAAACATCCGATGCGTTTGGATTAAGTAAGATGATTTCCTATGGTAACAGATCGGATGTTGATGAGGCTGACATGATACACTATTTAGCTCAAGATCCAAATACAAATGTAATTGGCTTGTATGTGGAAGGGTTTGGAGATGGTCGCAAGTTTATGAATGCTGCTAAAGATGTAATAAAGCAGTACCAAAAGCCTATAGTTGTTTTCAAAAATGGCCGATCAACGAAAGGTGCAAAGCAAGCGGCGTCTCATACAGGTTCACTAGGTGGATCCTTTGCGGTAATAAGTGGAGCCTTTGAACAAACAGGAATCATATCCTTGGATAGTTATGAAGAACTTACTTCTGCTCTTAAGGCATTGACATGGCAACCCGTTCCAAAGGGAAGTAAAATTGCCATGGTAACAAACGGAGCTGGACCAATTATAGCAGCAATTGATAATTTCGAAAGGCTGAATCTGGAACTGGCACAACTAAGTGATCAAACTATAAGATCCTTCAAAGAACATTATCCTGCCACTTATGTAATTGGTAATCCGTGTGATGTTACCGGTTCTGCATCCGCCGACGATTATCGATTTGCGATTCAATCATTCCTAGACGATCCCAATGTAGATATCGTCATGCCCTGGTTTGTGTTCCAAGATGATCCGTTAGAAGAAAAAATTGTCGATATTCTAGCAGATTTTCAAAAACAAAAGAAAAAACCGATACTTGTGGGTGCCATGGGTGGTCCGTTTACTGAAGAAATTTCGAAAAAAATTGAGGAGTTCAACATACCGGTATATCATTCGGTAATCACCTGGATCACTGCAGCCGGAACTCTGGCGAAATGGCATAGGATTAAGGAAAGCCTAAAATAATATTTGTCTAAAACCCTTTCTTTATTTTCGTAATGCTTTTCTAATTTTCAAAAGGTTATTATAGTTTATTAGGGCAATGTACTGATAATGGAAAGTACACACCAAACGCAATTAATTACAATTTCTCCAAAAGCAGCAGAAAAAGTCATGGAGTTCATGAAACAAGAGAATAAGGACAGTTTATATCTGAGAGTATATGTTTCGGGTGGCGGTTGTTCGGGTCTCTCATACGGTATGGGTTTTGAGGAAAAGCCAGATGAAGACGACAGCGTTATTGATGAAAACGGCATAAAGATGATTGTGGATAGTTACAGTCAAAAATACCTTAAAGGAACGAATATTGATTATATTGAAAGTCTTATGGGATCCGGTTTCAAGATAAATAATCCAAACGTGACCAAATCATGTTCATGTGGACATTCCTTTTCAACTGAATAAAAGGAATTTTTTAATCATATTTTTTAAATATTTTGCTTTCCTAGAGACTTAAATTCTAGCTTAGATGGTTAGGGCCAAAACCCTCTTATCTTTATAGCGTCTACAACTCTATTCAGTGCAACAATCATACTTGCCATTCTCATATTGGTATTATGTTTTATATGGGTATCATAAACCCCTAAAAATGCATTCGTGATGTTTGTATCCAATCGATCATTAACTTTTGCTTCTGTCCAGTATTCCCTACGTAAATTTTGCAACCATTCAAAATATGAAACGGTAACTCCACCTCCATTTGCCAGAATATCAGGTATTACCAAAACTTTGTTACTAAATAATATTTTGTCAGCTTCAGGGGTAGTGGGTCCATTTGCAGCTTCTGCAACGATCTTGGCAGTTATTTTTCCAGCATTTTCTTTTGTAATTTGGTTTTCAAGTGCTGCAGGAATTAATATTGTACACTCAGTTTCAAGTAGTTCTTTATTGGAAATCGGTTGGCTGCCTTGAAAATTTGTCACAGAGCCGTTTTTTACTTTGTGTTTCCTTAGCGAAGTAGTGTCGATTCCATTTTTATTAATTATGCATCCCTTTGAATCACTTGCTGCAATTATTTTAGCCCCTTGTTCTTCAACTAACTGAGCAGCAAATTGTCCAGCATTTCCAAATCCCTGAACAACCACACTCGCATTTTTCATGTCAATATTGAGCTTTTTGGCAGCCTCTCTTACTGTAATGGCTAGACCTCTACCAGTTGCTTCATTACGTCCAAGAGAACCTCCAATTTGCACAGGTTTACCTGTAATTACTTCAGGCTGAATGTAATTTCCCTTGATTACCGAGAATGTGTCCATAATCCATGCCATCTCTCTACCACCAGTGTATACATCAGGAGCAGGAATGTCCTTGTATGGGCCTATGATGTCTGAAATTCCATATGCATACCTTCTTGTCATTCTCTCTAACTCTCCCTCGGACATACTTTTTGGATCGCATATTATACCACCCTTTCCACCACCATATGGAATATTTGCAATGGCGCACTTCCATGTCATCCACATAGAAAGAGCTTTCACTTCCTCTATTGATACCTGTGGATGGTATCTGATTCCTCCCTTAAATGGTCCTAAAGCATCATTATGTTGAGAACGAAAGCCTGTGAAAACTTTAATGGTTCCATCATCCATTTTAACAGGAATAGAAATTGTTAATACTCTCTTTGGCTGAGCCAAAAATTGATGTAGACCTTTATCAAGTCCAATCATATTTGAAACTTCGTCAAGCTGAGTGAGTGCCACTTCAAATGGATTGATTCCGCTATTTACAGAATTTGA
>JAATVL010000091.1 GCA_014523525.1 Nitrososphaerales archaeon TH703
CGTTTACCTAATTTATGTTTATTTCAACAATGGGTTAACTTAGAAGCGTGTTCAAGGAAAGAATTGATGAAATACATAGATGAAAGTAAAATATTAACAGCTCTCTTTTATAGTATAAAGGACTAATTGTTATTAATGTATCAAAAAATAGGAATTCTAGCTTTGCTAGCAAGTGTACTCTTATCAGCAGCGCTCCTTGCGACTCCAAGTTTTAAGGTTGCAAATGCTCAGGGGAACGAGACTCAGGGAAACCAGACTAAGGGAACAAACGTCGATAAATGGATTATGGTCTTGAAACAAGATAATCCAACTTTGAAGGATATAGAACAAGATCCGAAGGTGAAGGACGCTATTGGAAAGATCAAAGGTATGCAAGACCCAAAGGAAGCTGTTAAGAACCTAGACGCATTGTATGCATTGCAACAGCTAATGAACTTAAAGTCTCTGAAGGAAGCGCAATAATTACTTCAAGTCTCCTTTCCTTTTTTTTACATCAGAATACAATCATTAGTAACGATAATGTTTATTTGATTAAAACGTTCAGTTACTATATGTCTAAGTCCTACTGCTGAAAGACGTCTAGTTAAAAATATTCTAGATACATATATTCGTTGATATCCATAGTATTGATGGTACACGTAACAAAGATTATCTCATGGTAGCAAATCCAAAGTCATCTTTAGTTCTGCTAATTCTTTTAATACCACACATTTGTCCATTTTATCAGTAGAATACTTCAATAGTTTTTGAATTTGAGAACAATTTGATAAGCGCAGTATAGGACGCAGTAAACTATTTGGTGTGTCTCCATATGAGCATTGACATTTAAGTTATACTTATTCATAATCCTTGGAGGAAGATAGTACTGGGAATTTCCTACTTCATATTCACAATAGCGTCGTCCATGGGTGCAAAAACTTGAATACGGTGGTTACCCCTGTCAACAACATACATGTTACCTTCAGAATCTATAGTTACATGTTCTGGTTTTGAAAATTGACCGTCTCCTAAAGCTAGGGGACCAGGGCCATCTGGATCCACGCAGCCTTCGCCGGTAGATAGCAGACAGCCGGTACCAACCTTGCCTAGAAAGCGCCCGTTTAGATCAAATATTTGTATTCGAGGATTGTCTGCTCCATCAACAAGATATACATGATCATGCGAATCTATCCAAAGGTGTTCCTGAGGAAGGCTAAACTGACCATCGGCCTTTCCCACGGTGCCCCATTTCCGTAGAAACTTTCCGTCCTTATCAAATACTTGAACTCCTGGTCTTTCTAGCTCATCAACATACACATTACCCTTCGAGTCGAAGCCTATTGCATGAGGAAGCTTAAACTGTCCATCTGCAGTGCCCTTGGAACCCCATTTTGTAATGAACATGAAATTCTTGTCAAACCTCTCGATCCGATTATTGTATGTATCTGTGACATAGATGTCACCTGTACGTGGCTCTATTCGAACATCTTCCGGTCTATGAAATTGTCCATCGAGTTTGCCATCAGTACCATACTTTGCTAGAAAAGTACCGTTAGTATCAAACTTCTGGATGCGTGAGTTCTCTCTATCAGCTACATAAATATTATCTAAATCGTCTATGGCTATACTATACGGAATACTAAACTGCCCATTTTTGTCACCTTTTGAACCCCATGTTTTTATGAATGTTCCATTGTGAGTAAATTTCTGGATACGATTGTTATCTCTATCACTCACATAAACGTTCCCCATGGAATCAAAGGCTATGTCATGAGGTCTATTAAATTGGCCAGGACCTGTACCAAATGAACCCCATTTTTCTCTAAATGAGTAATTCGATAGTACGTCCGTGCCTGTGGTGATATTTTGTGCCGAAGCTGGAATACAAGCACTAGTAACAATCGAAACAACAGCAAAAGATGATACCAATATGGGTAAAACGAAAATTAAGTATTGATTTTTTTCCATTCAGAGATGTGTACTTTTTAGTTTTCGATTAGTTAAGTGATCTGATACATCTATCTAAGTGTACGGTTAAAAAATGGTAAAGTATGCATAATTCCAAAGTAGATTTACTTCATATTCCGATTTACATGAAACACAACAGAAGTACCCTCGTTTTTTGCAAATTTTAGCACATGATGGCTCACCGGTAATAGAACCTCGGCAGAAATCACAACCAAGGGCTATTTTGTCCCTTACTTTATCTCACTTTATCTGGAACACTTGAACTCTAGAATTCTGGATGTCTGTAATAAAGACCTCGCCAGTTTTGTTGTTTATGGCAATATCTTCAGGTTTATTAAGTTCACCTAAAGAAGAACCTTTAGCACCCCATTTTGCTATCAAAGTACCCATGCCGTCGAATTTTTGAATACGAGATTCCAATCTATCTATCACATATACAAATCCTTTAGAATCAACGGCAATTCCAGGAATGCTGTCTGAAAATTGACCATTTCCAGTACCGTAGGAACCCCATGCTAAAATTAACGTGCCATTCCTATGGAACTTCTGGATTCTTGAGTTTCCCATATCCGTGATGTACATATTATCTTCAGAGTCAAAAGCAATACCGTGTGGTTTCACGAATTGTTTGTCTCCTGATCCATGCGTCCCCCATTTTTCCATAAACCTTCCTATATTATTGAATTTTAAAACTTCAGATCCTCCCCTATCTGTGAGGTAAACGTATCCATGGGAATCTACAGCCAATTGGTGAGGTCTGCGATTGGCTCCTGCGCCGCCAGTATCACCGAAACCCCATTTTGTAATAAAAGTACCATTACCATCGAATTTCTGAACACGGTGATTTGCAAGTTCTACTGTGTAAACAAAATTCCCTGTTGGATCAACCGCAATATCGTGTAATTGATCGAATTGTCCATCCCTATTACCTTTTGATCCCCATTTTTCAAGCAGTGTACCGTTGGAAGAAAATTTCTCGACCCGGTTGTTACCGGTATCTGTGATATATACATTACCAAATCGATCTATTGCAAGACTATGAGGATTCATAAATTGACCGTCTCCTGCACCTTTTGATCCCCAACTTCTTTCAATAGTATAATTCTCTGCTTCATCCTTTATTTGGTCTTGTTTTTGACCAAATACTATTAGTTCAGTACCTTGGTGAAAGTTATCTATATAGAAGGATAAATAAAAAATGGAAAGAATGATCTGTCCCATCACGAATCCAACATATGTCTTCCTACTTGCAAGCAGTCTAAATTCAGTCATATCATACAATTTTAAAAATATATCTTCAATTTTTATCTTTTTGCTATCATTAATTTCATTTTTTTATTTGTTCTCTCTATCTTTTGGGTCTGAATATATGATAAATGCTCAAAACCAAAACCAAACAATAGTCGGACCTTCGTTGACAGACCGGGATCTTAGGGTAGAGTTAGTTGCTCGCGACTTTGATTTCCCAACAAGCATAGAATTTCTAGGAAAAGACGACTTTCTATTACTGGAGAAAAATACTGGAGATATATACAGGATACTTAACGGTAATGTTACTGGTCCGCTAATCCACATTGATGTATCACAAAAAGATGAACGTGGGTTATTAGGAATTGCGATATTGGAGAATCACAATTTAAATAAAGATAAAGATAATGCCTTTGTTTTTCTGTATTATACACTCTGTACAAAAGATCACAATAAATATAATTCTCGAGATTGTCGAAATTATGTATACAGATATGGATTCGAAACAGAGAATAATACACTTTCAGATCCTAAATTAATTCTGAGTCTACCTGCTTTACCAGGACCAAGTCACAATGGTGGCGTACTTGAGTTAGATAAACACAACAATCTTTATGTTACTGTTGGAGATTTGCAGCCAACTAAATTTATTCAGAATCAGTCAGTTTTTAATACTAAGTCACAGAATTTTATAAATGGCACTGCTCCTGATGGCCGTGCAGGCATTCTTAGACTAACTAAAGATGGCAAACCTGTTGGTCATGGAATAATTGGTGATAAATATCCCATTAACCTGTACTTCGCCTATGGTATAAAAAACAGTTTTGGCATTGGTTTTGATCCACTTACGGGAAATTTATGGGATACAGAAAATGGACCCCAGTTTGGAGATGAAATTAATCTAGTTAAACCCGGTTTTAACAGTGGATGGGAAAAAGTTCAAGGAATTTGGAAATTAAACCAGACAAGGGAGAAAGATGGAATACTTAATGAATCGAGTAAGGAAGTGGAGCTTGTCAATTTTAATGGTAAAGGAAAATATAGTAAGCCAGAATTTGTATGGGACAAAACTGTGGCACCTACTGCTTTGATATTTTTAGATTCAGATAAACTAGGAAAGAAATATAAAAATGATATTTTTGTAGGTTCAGCAAAAAATGGAAGAATTTTTCATTTTAACCTTAAGGAAAATAGGAAATCATTGTCTTTATCAGGCAATCTTGCCGATTTAGTATTAAATGAAAAAGATAACTCGAGTAAAATTATCTTTGGTAAAGGTTTTGGAATTATAACTGATTTAGAAGTTGGACCTGATGGATATTTGTATGTCGTTTCAGGATTCAGAAAGACAGACGAAGGGTCAGTTTATAGAATAATTCCTAATTTGAATTAATTATCTTTTCAGAATTTGAATGAATCAGTAAATCTCTGAAAGTTTTAACACATTCGCTGTAAAGTTCTTGATGAAATTTTTGCCCTCTTGGCAGAGTTAGCATTGAAATGAAAGGTATGGAGCCCTCGGGAATCATATTGTTAACAATTCGGATCCAATTCGCAGGGATATGACTGAATATTGTAGCGGTGTATTTTCGGGTCCGGAGGGATGAATCTGATTTTCCGGACGGATTATAATTAGAGTTTCTAAATGTAGTAAAATAAAATGAATTTGAACATAGCTATATCATAATTCTGTCGTTTAGAAGACAAGTGGACAATTCCTTACGGGCTGATGGCAAATATACCTCATTTTTATATAATATCCATAATCTTTAAATTCACTCGTATATACGTAATGTTGTGACTAATAATAAAGAAAATGGAGACCCCTCCAACAATGAAAAGGCAGACTTAAAACCAACAAAAGAATCCAGCGTTACTTCTCAAACGTCCTCAATTTCAAAGGAAAATGTTCCATCAATTAGTAAAATCCTAATTACTGATGATGGAAAAGATGAATCAAACATGGTATTTAACTATGCTGTATCTCTATCCAGATACTCAGGAGCAGAGTTACAAATTTTACGAATTTTGGACAAAGTTGAGAAAATAGAAGGTGCCTCTGTAGAAGGTGTCTCTGTACAAGGTTCTAACAAGAATATAAAACAAGAGGTTAAAGGACAGGTAATAGATGAAATGGAATCAAAGGTAAAGAGATGTAGGGAAGCTGGCTGTGAAAATAAAATTTCGTATAAATTCAAAGTAGGTAATCCTTTAGAGGAAATAGTGAAAGAGATTAAAGCGGGAAATTATGATTTATTAGTCTTAAGGAGTATACATCTAGATTCTGGGGTGAGAGCCCTATTCAGTAGTGCACGAAAAATAATTGGTAACGTAGACATACCTGTTTTGATAGTTCATTAATTAAAACCATTTTTCTATCATACCAATTAAGATAGTTGTATCTATTTCAACTATTTCGAATGAACTAGGCGATTCCAAATTACTGTAAATAAATCTTACGTTACTAAGCACGACATCTAAATTTTTGAATCGGAAAGGATGCGTGACGATATCGGTGCTAATGGAGGATTTCAAATATATGAACAAAGTACTAAGCATTAAGTTTGCCTAAATTTCAAATAAAGAGATTATTTTCCTTTCCTATTGATAGTACCATTGGTTGCAAGTTTCAAAGATTCTTCGATTGTCGCCCCATTCTCTTTTATTAATTATTCACGAGTTAAATTACTAATGTTATTTTTCTTCAAGATTTACCTTTCATTTATCGTATTCTCGCTGATGTCTTAAAAGTTAAACAAGTCACCAAAAAATCCTCTCCTTCCATATTTATTATTATAATAATAGTCATCATAGTCTCCGTTTCTATAATGGTATTTGTTATAATGTTCGTCTTCGTGGCTACTTTGGATTTGGATTAACTTGTCTATCTCACCCCTATCCAACCATACTCCCCCGCAAGAAGGACAGTAATCAATAGATGTCTCGTACTTTTGCTTTAGCATCATTTCA
>JAATVL010000092.1 GCA_014523525.1 Nitrososphaerales archaeon TH703
GTTGGCATTAGTGAGCTTCCTTGCCATTACATCTAGTGAGGAATTGGATTCATTCAACTCTGCAGTTCTTTTGATCACCTCTTTCTCCATTGTGCTATTCCACCTAAGTAGGAACACAACCAAGAGAATAATGGAAGCAAAAACTCCTGCTAATAGAGAACCACTTTTGAGTCTTTCCATGAAGAGTGTCTCTTGTATTTTTGAAAAAATTACTTGTGTTGGCGTTACCATTTCGAGAAAGTATGTCGGTTGACCTCCTACAACTATAGGCTGTCCTGTATTGATCCTTTGTGTCTTTCCATAATCATAAATGGCATGACTTGAAGTCCCTCTTAAGAGAGTTTCAGTCAGATTGTTTAGTATCTTATTGTGATGAATAAAATTCTGCACTACATTTCCAAAAAAATCCTTTCCGACTAGGCTTCTATCCGCCCCTACGGCAAGTAGTGTTCCAGTCTTATCGAATACAACTAGGAATTGCGAATTAATGTCATGTACATTTCCGTATCGCGCAAAAAATTTTTCCGTTGGTATTGATGCTGCTATTGAGCCAATGTATTGGCTATTTTCTCTATTTATGATAGGCATAGCAAGATACACTGTGTATAAACCCTGTCTCTCAAAACCCTTTGAAAAGGTTGGTTTTAAATCGTTTCTGACATTAGTTACCCACTCTCTCTGGGAGAAATCTGCACCTACATACTCTGTGCCACTTTCGGATAGGCCTTGAGTTACGACATCATTCTGATCCAATACAAAAAGTTTGTCTACTATGTCTTCTATTATGCCATACTTTTCCTTCACTAGTCCCTTAGTTTCTGCACTATATAGGTGTCCTTCCTGAAAGTTCACTGAATTTGTCAGACCGTCCAGCACTGTCATAACCAGAGTGAGGTCCGCACCTATATGTTGGGACATACTCTTTGATTCCACTAATTGTTTTTCAATTTGTTGCTTCAAAAGACTATCCTTTATGTTATTTTCTGTGATAGTTTGGACGAAATAAAATGCGCTAAAGGAAAATACCAGTATAATTAACATTGAAACAATTCCAATTTTGTAATGTCTTGGTAAAGAGAGGAACATTTGGTCACACTTCTAATAATAGTCTCTAATAATAGTCTATAGCACTTTAATTTCCTTTACTATAATTTAAGCAAACATGTCGCTGAATACGCAAAGTAATTACAAGCCATAGTCACTGGGATTTTAGGTCTCACCTCCAAACAACCAATATCCTGCAAAGTAAGTGGCTCCTTGTAAGATCCGTTTAGCGACTATATCTTTGAAAAAGACAGCATTTATCATATCACTATATTGTTGACCAATAAATGAGAATTCTGAAATCGTTGGTATTTGGTGCTCAAATATTATCAAACTTTTCATCCTGTCATAGGCAACGTAGGACGCCATGATTACTTTCTCGACTAGACGATATTTTTTTTCACTATTTCGATAAACTTTTGTTTCTCGATTGGCTTTTGAATTAGTTGCTCCCGCTTTAAATCAGGTAACAGGGTTAGCATCTCCTCAGCAATTTCAAGACATGTCGAGAATAGTATTTTTACATCACTCTTAACAGCTTTAAGTTTACTGTATAATTGGAAACCATTAAGTTCAGGCATTCTTATGTCACTAATAATTAGATCGTAAGTTGAAGGCTCCATTTCTATATAATGTCTAAGGGCTTCACGAGAGCTCGAAAATGTTTTTACCTCGAATCCCGCGAGCATCAGAAAATTTTGTAATACAAGCAAATCATCAACTTCATCATCTATTAGTAAGATTTTTGGAGTGGGGATCTTTTTTGCAATGCCTTCAAAAGCACATTTTTTTATTCCTTTGAGAGATCCGTACAATGACTCTACGGAGTTGATGACTCTTTGTTGCCCTCTTGAAACCAAATAAGTAGCATAAGAATACTTTCCTAGTCCAGAATAACAGCTCTCATATTCATTAAATATGTAATTATTAATAACTGGCCGGAGCGATCTTACGACTTGGTAAAGGTCACTTCCGATTATGATTCCATTAGGTGGTGCATGTGAATTTATTTTGGAGCAAAAGTTTACTGTTGATCCGAAAAGATCCTCATTGTCAAAATTATTCAGTTGAACTCTTGTCAGATTTCCGTAGTCGGCACTCACCCTATATGAAATGCTGGGTAATCTATCACCCTTAAGCATATTATTGATATTGTGTCCTTGTTCTATTTGGGCAAAACAGCATTCAAGAACATTTTCAAAAGCCGTTGAGTTTGTCGAATCTGCTGTATCTGGAAAATAAGATATTATTCCATCACCAACAGTCTTAATCACCTTAGCATGATGTCTCTTAAGGGTATTTACCATTGTGTTAATAAATATTGCATAAAAATTTCTAACATTTCTGGAATTTCCAATGGTTGATACTATTTGGGTTGAGCCAACAATGTCAACAATACTGACACAATAATTCTCAGGTTTGTTAGGCGAGGATGTCTCGTTGTTATCAGTTACTTCGATTCGAGGAGACAAGCAAGAGCTAACAGAATCAAGATAGGATTCGTCAACTGGTGATTCAATATTAGCTGATGTCATACTTAATAACCGTTCGTATTAAGGGATACTTTCAGTTACTTTTAAAGAATGCTTATTCTTCAATCACTTACCAGTACATAAGTCTAATATCTATGATCTGGTTATTTCTAATTTGATTACAACAAAAGCAATCAGAATCGTTGAGATGATTAATCTTAGATTGAATGGTAATATGGGATTTTGCATTGATAAACGCTAGTACATATTATTGAATTTAACAATAAAATATAATATAATATTGTATGAAATAAAGTAGGTACAAACGTTCAGTAAACCAAACCTGTTCATGGAATCCGGTTCGCTGACTTTCCTTGATTTTTAAGGAATTCTTGGCCTATGTTGGGTTACACCATGTATTCAGTATCAGACATGGCAATCACTTGCCAAGTGCAATTCTGATACTCCGGAGGAAATTTTGTTTGTCAACAGGTTTCTTTATAATATCTCGTAAACTAATACCAGGAAAGACAGTCGCTAATTCTTTTGCAGCATCAAGAGCAGAGGCAAATATGATTTTAGAAGACGGGTTCAATGCTTTCATACACTGATATAGTTGAAGACCATTGAGGTTTTCCATTCTTATATCCAATATAACCAAGTCATAAAGGTTAGGATGCGATGTGAAGGCCTTCAGTGCTTTATAAGAATCTGTAAATTTCTTTATATCAAATCCCTCGTGAAGTAAAAATGATTCATACGTTACCAGCACATCTGGCTCATCATCAACGATCATAATGCAAGGCTTGGATTGAGCTTTTTGATCAAACTTGTTAGTAGATTCTTCCAGCAATTGGTTAGAAAACTGTCTAATGTCATCTACGTATGAATTTGGGTTTGCGGTGGCATCTTGGACAATGTCGACATTATTAACTGAAGTTTGGTTCAATAATCTTCTCATAACATTTCTTCCGGTATCTGTTATGGATATTTCTGTATTAACGGCTAACCATCCAAGAAGTTTTAGCATGTTAACGTATCTTACGCAGACATTGTAATTCAACCCAGTTTTTGTAGCCAAATTGGTCTTTTTAGTTGGGCCACCCTCAAATAATATCGAGAGAATTCGCTTTGTCACATCAAAAGAAAAAGACCCAATGCTCTCTACCATTTCTAAAATCTTAAACGCTCCGCTATATCAAATTTCCTCATACTATGATTACATAGTCGATATAAGTAACGGCAAATTGTTATTCCTAAAAAGACCAGATCAGATGTGGACTTACCATAAACAAAGAATAGACAAATTGAAGAATGCATAATGTCTTGACGTGTACGAAACTGATGAGGAACAAACTGATGCTGTTTTGTTTTATATTTATACACCATTAACGGAAACGAACTATTGAAGAACAATTGCTTCGTTAGTACTCCAAGCGGTTATTGTTCCGGTCAGTAGGATCATACTAATCTTGAATGACTTTAACTCTATCCGCGTAAATCCTCATAGGACTCGGCACAATACTAAATTCTAATATCACAAACAAATCTAGTCTTAACACTACGTTACCAGAACAATTGCCGCCTCAATCTATCAATGGAAGCAAAGTCCCTAAAATTTAATAAACTATTCCCGCTGTAGGAATGAAATATCGTTGTAATATAGACAAATAATCCTATTCCCATTCTTGTAGTTCATCAATAATCGGTACATAAATAAATAATCAAAATATTTATTCAAGAACATCGTCAAATTAATCAAACTTATCAGATAATCAGTTATCGAGTAATATGCAAACTTAAAGAGAAGATGTATTATGTGTATACACTGGGATGTCGAGGCCAGTACTTACAACAGGTTATGTCATATTAGTCATAATATTCGTATTTTCTGTTAACTTTGTGTTTGGGACACAGGACGATAACAAGACCACACTTTCAATATTATTTAATCAAATAGGCCCACACCCTAATGCAGGAAGGGTTCTGATAGATCATGCCCTTGATGTATTAAAAAATGAAACTGGTGCTGTAATAAATGTAAAGTATCTAGAATATCCTTACAACTCAACAAGAAGTGAAACAATGCGCTTAATTTCTAATCAAACTCCGATTGACATAATTACGGTAGATCAGATATGGCTAGGCGAATTTGTGCAAAAGGAACTACTCACTGACCTGACAAATTACACTACACAACGGTGGAATAGAAACGGACAAGCAGACTGGTATTTCGAAAATTGGGAAGGTGGAAAGTCACAGGGGAAAATTTACGGTATATGGGCCTGGACAGACATAAGGGGAATATGGTATTGGAAGGACATGCTAGATGAAGCCGGTGTGGATCCCAACTCACTAAAAACATGGGATGGATATATTGCATCAGCAAAGAAACTAAATTCAGTACTTCACCCTAAAGGAATAGAAGGGGTTCATCTCACTGGAGCTGGACATTCCCCAGATCTATGGTATCCATATCTTTGGATGCAGGGAGGAAATATAATGGAATTAAAGACAGGGCATCCCACAAAGGGTACTTACTGGTTTCCTGCTTTTAATAGCTCTGCTGGCTTGAAGGCACTTTCCTTTATACAGGATCAAGTTAATGCAGGAATAAAACCACAGAAGGAGCATTATTGGGGTAAAGAATTTATTGACAGGAAGTTTGCAGTTATGATAGAAGGATCTTGGCTTCCAACGCAGAAACCAATTCAAAATTCTGGGGACAGAATTGAATTTGAAAAACAAATTGGGTTTCTTCCTATGTTTCCAGTCCCTGTTGAAGGTAACCAAAACTCTACGTTAATGGGTGGATGGGAATTTAGTATTCCCAGTACGTCTCTTCACAAAGCCCTGGCATGGAAATTGATAACGATAATGCTGGAACCAAACATACTTACTCCATGGTTGGCGGAAAATGGTTTTCTGCCGACCCAGATAGCAATAGGGGAAGGCGGATCCCGCCCACATACATCAGCATATATTCCTTATTATGGCAAGATGATTTCTGCTATTCCTTTTGGAGGAGCCAGACCAAATATTCCAGAATATCCAGAGATTGCTCAGTATATTAAAGAGGCATTGGACGCAGTTTATTATGGTACAAAGAATCCTAAGGAAGCATTAGATGATGCAGCAACAAAATCTGCTGCTATACTGGGATGGAAATCAAAGTAGATGAAGACAACGTTCAAGTAAGAACTTCTTTGAACAAGCCAATGATTGAAATTGAGAATCTGATAAGGAGAAAGAAAAATTGGATTGTCAATAAGCAGAACGAGTACAGGAAAAGAGAATATCATATTACAAAACCAACTTTTAAAGTAGACTCAAATTCACTATGTAAAGCCTTAGAATATTAACTTTTTTGCTCATGCTTTTGCGTAAAAGCCAGCTCTTCTCTCATATATTTGTCCATTCTGCATTGCTTTTCTTATGAATTCTTTGCCTTCATCTTCTGTGAACTTGCCAGTTTTCACAAGTTCATTAATGAAATTCTTTTCTTCTACATCATTCTTGTCTTCCCCGGATAAACCGTTAAAGACATCTGTGAATGTTTTTAATTTTGAGGTTTCGCTAAGTGGTTTTCCATGAAGAACTCCCAGATCCACTTTTCCCGTATTAACATCTATACCTACAGTTTCCAACATTTGTGAAATGAGAAATTTCGCTCTCTCAGCATCTTCATGATCTACACTGTCTTTTAATAACAATCTAGCTCTAGCAGTAGCTAGGCGCACCAGACCCTCCAGTTGACGAGGAGTTGCTGCTATCATCCCTTCAGAATCAACATTTCTCATCTTCATGTAATAATCTCTTAAAATATCAATTGCTTCCGTTGTTAGTTTCGGTTCTACTTGCTTGGCATATGCAAGATATTTACGGAATAGATCTATTTCTATAGCGGGTTGGGCTGCATGTTCTATGTCTCTATGGATTTCAAGTATGTGATTTGCAATGCGACTGTCTTTTTCAACTTCAGCAGTATCTCTAATCACGTGAATGATATCAAATCTAGTTAGTAACGGTATAGGAAGTGGTTCTACATTCTCTGTTATATTTCTAAATGGATCATATTTACCATATTTAGGATTAGCTGCAGATAGTATTGATGTTCTAGCATTTAGTGTGGCCACTATTCCCCCTTTTGCCACAGAACAAGTTTGTTGTTCCATAACTTCATGTAGTGCAGATCTATCTTCTGATTTGATTTTATCAAATTCATCGATGCATACAACACCTTGATCACCTAAAACTACTGCGCCAGCCTCCAACATCATTATACCAGATTTATCACGAATTACAGCTGCTGTTAAACCAGCGGCAGTAGTACCTCTCCCAGATGTATAGAGTCCTCTAGGTGCTATTTTAGCAGCAAATTTGAGCATTTCTGATTTGGCGGTTCCCGGATCTCCAACAAGAAAAATATTGATATCTCCTCTACGATTTGAACCATCAGCTAATTTTTTTGTTACTGATCCTACAATTAGTAAAAGGATAGATTCTTTAATTATTTCATGTCCGTAAATATGAGGTGCAAATGATGCAATCAGTTTGTCATAGGCGTCCGCCGTACTAGCAATAGCTATGATCTGTTTTTCATCTTCGCTACTTATAGATACTCGGTCAACAGTTCTCCCATCTTTATTTCCAACAAGTCCACCAAGATATTCTATATTGTTACCTTCCATGCGTAATCTAAAAACACTCGTCCGTACTTGTATCCATTGTTCTTGTTCTATTCTGACTATTCCGGTCAATAAAACCCTATCTCCAGGTCTGCAACGATCTACAAGATCATCCATAACAGTAACTTCTACATAGTGTGGAAGTTGACCTGCAGGTAAATCTTCTGGCAGTTCCTGAAGTCTGACAAGTTGAAAATCTGTAAAAGAACTATTTTCTGGGTCCATTTCAAGTTCTTTTGCATTACAGTTTGTACAACTTGTAGGTTTCTTTAGTGTTAGGCCTTTAAGTAGAGCTTCGTTTAGTGTATTACAATTTAGACAGGCATATGCTATTTTTTTAGCAAGTGGTTTAATCTCAGAAGTTCTGACCACCATGCCGGGAACACTTATCAACTTGTTAATTACGTCTGCATTTATCTCTCTAAGACCCTTTTGAACCGAGTAGTTTCCAATTCTTACTTTTATCTTGTCTTTAATTTCTTGAGCATAATCATAATGAATCTCTCTTAATATCGAATATACAGCCTTGTTAAAGGCCTCAAACATATCATCAGGTGTATCAGTAATTAATTTTGTAAGTTCTGGTTTATTTGTATCTAAATCGATATAATCCACTACAACAAATGTGGAATTTGATGCCATCATATTGTTTATTCTGTCAAAATACTTGTAATTTCCATCCCTGTCTTTGAAGGCACGTAGAAATGATTCTAACTCATCTGATATCGCCGATGTAGTTTGCTGTTTTTGTTCAGTCATCTACTTGTTTAACACCCATTCCTTAAAGGCCAATGATGAACTGTGAACAAAATTATAAAGCTGTCTTTCTTCTGCCGACAATTTTGCTTCCATTTCGGCAGAGAGTGATGAAGCAGCAGCTAGTTTTACAATTTTTTCCAATCTGGACATCACAAATGAATTAAGGGATACCATAAGATTTTCTCTTTCTTTTTCATTAAGACTTGTAAGATAGTCCTTGACCCTTATGTAAAAGTCGCTATCTACACCTGATATGTCATGTGGCCTTGATATTCGTTCTCTATTCAATGCCTTAGAAACATAACTTGAAATTTCATTATCTTGAATATCAATCAAATTTTTTCTTGATAAAATCTTTGTAAGCCATCTTGGCAATAACAAGATATCACCTTCTTTAGCATCGATTTTGATATCGTTAATAGATATTTTTACATCAGACTTGAAAGTGATTCTAATCTCTTCAAGAAGATATTCTAGTAGGTATGTGTTTTTTATGCCTTCAAATAAGCTTTGAGCAGAAAGGGCGTTTGATGATGACATTATTGGGAATATAGTCTTACAACTTCTACTACATGAATCTTTAGAGGACTGAATATATACTGATTATTCGAACATCTTGTATGCCAAAAGTAGGGGCAAAAAACTTGTCCGATTTAAT
Organism: Nitrososphaerales archaeon TH703; assembly: GCA_014523525.1. Lineage (GTDB taxonomy): Archaea > Thermoproteota > Nitrososphaeria > Nitrososphaerales > Nitrososphaeraceae > TA-21. Next base: position 8,622 of record JAATVL010000092.1, read on the forward strand.
GTGGGTAGAAAAATACAGACCTATTAAATTAGATGATATTGTCAATCAAAAGGAAATCGTAGAGAGTCTGAAGAATCTAATGAAAGAACCTGCTGAAATGCCACATTTGTTATTTACAGGTCCTGCTGGAATTGGCAAAACTACGACTGCTCTGTGTTTATCAAGACAACTACTTGGCGAAGATTGGAAGAGAGACACGCTTGAGCTTAACGCGTCGGATGAAAGGGGAATAAAAATGGTTCGAGAGAGAGTAAAGGAATTTGCTTCAGTTTTCAAGATTAGGACAAGTGAAAATGATGAAAAAAAATTTAGAATAATAATTTTAGATGAGGCTGATGAAATGACATCTGAAGCCCAAACAGCCCTGCGAAGAATAATTGAAGATAGTTCTGAAACTACTCGTTTCGTGATAATATGTAACTATTTAACTCAGATTATAGAGCCAATTCAAAGTCGCTGTGCAATTTTTAGATTTAAAAGAATTGAAAAAGAAACCGTAGAAAATCATCTAAAGTCCTTATGTAAAAAGGAGGGAATAAAATATGATGATAAAGCAATTTCTCAAATTTTTGATTCTACTAATGGCGACCTGCGTCACTCTATAAACATACTTCAAACTGCATCTGTAATGGGATCGATTAGCGTTTCGAATGTACTCTCATCATTAGGACTTTCTGGAAAGTCGAAGGTAAATGATATTATTAAACTGGCTATTATAGGTAAATTTAATGATGCCAGAGTTAAATTACTTGAATTAACCGCAGTCTATGGAATGTCTGAGTTTGATTTTCTAAAGTATGCGTATGAAGCCGTGTATTCATTAAAGTTGGCCCACCCTGAGGACTTTGCATCGCTAATAGCTGAATATGATTATCGTTTAACTCATGGATCACATCCAGATATCCAGTTGACTGCATTTTTGGCCCAATTATCAAGGATCGGTACTAAACAGTAGTGGATTAGAAATTTTCAAATGGCAGATTTATGAATTAAATAGTTCCAGTCAGTAAGAAATAAGCAATAATAATTCTATTGTTCCATATCAATAATCTTCCTCAATTTCTTCTCCCCCATCTTCTTCTTCCACTTCGTCAAAATCCTCTTCGAGTTCCTCTCTTTCGTCAGCGCTCTTATAAGGAAGGTCAGCTTCACCTGCTGAATTACATACAGGACATTTAAATTCAATTGTCTGACCTTCGAGGTCCAAGGGGAATTCCTTTGAGAAAACCTCATCGCATTTTGAACATACCAAAGTTGTCTGTATGTTATCAGTACTGAACTTATGCGATTGTAATCTAAATATGGTATTTGTCATTCTTCCTACCTATTGAAATAGTCCTTTTTTATAAGGATTATTGTAATTTTTCCTATACTGTATGCGCTTTAGGTTTTGAATCATAAATCTGAGCTAACAGATGTGCTCTTGCATCACTTTGGTCAACTAGACCACGATTTGCTATGGTTATTATTGTACTGTCATTTCTGACCCCGCGCATCTTCATACACAGATGCTCTCCTTCTGCGATGACAGTTACTCCCTTAACTCCCATCTTCATTATCTCGTCTGCAATCTCCTTTGTGAGTCTCTCTTGAATTTGCAATCTCTTGGAGTACTTTTCTACTAGGCGCGCAAGTTTCGAGATCCCAAAGACTTTACCTGATGGAGTGTATGCAATGTGTATTCTGCCAAAGAATGGGAGCATATGATGTTCACACATACTATAAAATTGAATGTCTTTAGCAATAATCGAATCAATTTCTTCACTAAAACTAATTTCGAGCTCGGAGTTCATGCAATAACCAGCAAAAATTTCTTCATACATATCTGCCATTCTTTCAGGAGTTCCCAGCAAGCCTTCGCGATCCGGATTTTCTCCGAGTTGCACTATCAACTCCCTAACGAGTTTTTCAATCTTTCTTTTATTAAACGGAGTTTTTTTCATATTCATTCTTTTCCTTTTGAATCATCTGGCTCCGATTTCCTTATGTAACTGTGGTATAATCCTCACCTCAGGAAACATGGGTTGAACTATATCATAAATGTCTAGTAGTTTATTAATAGTTGGCTGATCTATGCCATAACTTGGCTGTATTATGAAGCCCATAATCTCTGAAGGCTTTATTTTCTTTGAAATGTTGTATACCAAATTCTTAAAACTTTCAAGATTTGTAGAATTCGTTACTACTATTTTAATGTAAGTAGTCTTGTTATTTTGTACGGCTAATTCCAAACATCTAAACTCATTTAGTAGCAAATAGTCATAATCGTCATCTTTGACAACTTTAGAATCCTCAGTTTTGAATTCAACCTTGCATATATCCATATAAGGTAAAACCCTCCTAAACAGTTCAGAATCAAAACATGATGACTCAATGTATGTTCTCAGGTTTGTATATTTTTTTATGAAATCTGCTAATTGTATTACAGCTTCAATTTGTAATAACGGTTCTCCTCCTGTGAAATTTACCTTGTAAGTGAATGGTTGAAGTTCCTTTACAATTAGATCTTTAATCTCATCTATCTGGTAATCAGTTCCACTATCCAGAGGGAGAGCATATTTTGTGTCACACCATCTGCATTTTAAATGACAGCCCGATAGTCTGATAAATAAAGTCTTCTTTCCTACGAACAAGCCTTCTCCTTCAAAGCTAGTAAATATCTCACTAACTCTAACTTTTGTGTTATTTTCAGTTCTTTGCATAAATTGTTTTATCCTCTATACCCGCTTTAGTAAATGCCATCTTCCTATTTATACACGATTCGCATTCGCCACAATGCATTATATCACGATGAATCTTTTTCCCATTAGAATAACAGCTCCATGATTCAAATATAGTCTCTCCGAGTATTTCGTGACCCAATTTTAGTAGCTCGTATTTGTTTATTCCCTCTAAAGATGGGGACCATACAGATATTTTTCTTTTTATTCCGCTCTTGATTTTGTCTTCCTCTCCTAGATTCAAGGTTTTTGTTATTGATTCAATAAATTTTGGTCGGCAATCCGGATAATTAAGATCATCAGCGTGAGCACCAAGGACAATTAAATCAGCGTTTACGCTAAATGCCCAAGCTGATGCGACAGTTATGAATATCGCATTTCTAATTGGCACTACAATACTATAATCGAATTTAGAGGGAATTGATAATTTATTATTAGTTAGAACGTTTGAATTACCATACAATTCTTTCATAAAATTTATGTCTACTATACGATATTCATCTGAATTCAAAGCTTTGGCAAGCTTTTTCGATTGTACTATCTCCCGTTTAGCTCTTTGACCGTAAGAAAAAGTAATAATCTTTATTGCATATTTCTTGTGGTTCTTAATGTAAGCCGTAGCACAAAGTGAATCCAGTCCACCACTCATTATACATATCGCAATCTTTTCATCTTTCAATTAACGCATAGATACCTCCAACACCATACGATAGCGCGACAAATATTCTAGAAAGTGCCAAGACATGTTGTTGAACTAGAATGGAATTCAGGATCACGTCAACGAAAAATAAAACTGCGATCATGGAGAGAGCAATTATTCCAACAACAAATTGTTCCTTATTATCATACTTACTATATGACCTAATCAATAGGTAAGTGGAAATGTTACCGGTACCGATTCCTAAAAGTATTAGGTACTGTGAAAATGAATGAAATACAGGTATGGCCAAAAAAGGTCCTGCCCAGCTTAATCCATTAACTATTTTTGCATGAAGTGGCCATTTTATGCTATTTTTCATTCTGCTTCTTATGGAATGAAACAGATTCTTCATTTTCGTAAATGCTATTCCCAAAATCAAAGCAAATATCATTACCCACGAAATTAGTTGATAATAAATTGGAATATGATGAATTGACAAGAATTCGTTTACTATTGTTCCTATTAGAACTGCTATTGCAATACTAATAAAAAAAAAACCAAAAGCTCTAGATTCGATCCTTGGATTCCTATGCAATAATCTATACACTTTACTTGTTTAATTTAAAGCATTTAGAAAACTTGAATCAACAGATAAAGCTGAAATATCAAATGCACATGAATAGTTAAAACTATATCCTAAGATTTATTTTCATTAATGCACTATTGTTGCTTTGATCCACATTTAGGACAGAACTTTGATCCTGCTTTTAGAAGTCGATTACAATTGTAACAGGTGGTCGATGCTGCAACCTGTGTCAGTTCTTTAAACATATCAGTAACTGCTCCACTTGGTTTGAATGATTCATCAGTATCTGGAAGGAAATCAGACTTATTTGTTTGATTGTCGACATCATTAATATACATCATCAATCGAGGTACGGTTTTGTTCTTCTCAGGAACATTAACTTGATCGCCTAACCACAGTGCAAATTTTTTTAGTGTCATTTCGGGAGTTGAAAAGGTTAGGGAATGTGTGGACATATACTCTTCAGTAGCTGCTCTCCCATTGAAGATCTCCATAATAAATTTAAAACAGAACAAGGTTTTAATTATTGCGAATTCCCACACTTTGGGCAGAATTTAGCGGCAAGGGGAATGGAAGATTTGCAATTGACACAAATCTTTTTTGAATTTTGGTTCTTATCTTCGGGTCTAATTGTTATGTCGACAGGTTTGAATTTTGGTTCGGTCAGTTGATCAGGTTCTGGTAATAGATATTGATCATTGTCTGATGACCTGCTTCCAATACTACCACCACTGTCTACGAACGCATTGACTCCAAATCCAGAACTAGATGCGGGTTGTGCAATTCCTCCAGTTGGATTTTTCATTGATGATCCTTTATCTGTTGCAGTTTTCATTTCCAATATTACTCTAATTGCTAGAAAATTTAATGCAGAGAGAGAAATCATAAATTTTGCAAGTTTTCCGAAAAATTCTTTATCACCAATTTTTCCTTTTTTGTAAAGTTGAGTATCATCAATAAACGATTCATAATCGTCTTGGGTCTCGTTTACTAATTGTTTTAGTTTTTCGCTCAAACCTCCTAGCGTATCGACGCCAAATGACATGATTATTGAATTAGCTATGCAGTTTAATAAAAGTTTGAATAAACCAAAAGGAACTAAATATACTTAATTTGGAAACATGTGTTGCTTTCTTTTTGATTAATTCAAATAGCCCCTGATTATAATAGTTTGTTTAACAAGGATTCAAATTAACGGAGGGGTGGTCTAGACTGGTTATGATACCTGCCTTACACGCAGGTGGTCATGGGTTCGAATCCCATCCCCTCCATATTGATAATGTATAAATTATAACGATAATCCAATTTGGTAAAATTTGTTGAAATATGATAAGTAATAACGGGCTTTATAGATTTCCTATGCAACATTTATTTCTGCAAACTCAAGAAACTTTGAAGCTGAGTGCGATCTCAAATAGTCTAATTACATGATTAAAAGAAATTAAATACTGCAAGAAATCAATTGGATAACTAATGAGACTAATTCGTAGTAAACTGATGTATATAGGTGTCATATCAGTTATTATAATAGCAGTCGCTTCCTACGGATTATTTTTTTTCTTTCAAAGAGTCAATGAAAAAAGTATCAGAGAAAGCATATTCGAACACGAATTGGATCATCAGATAAGTTCTACTAATTCAATTTCTCAGCATATTGGCTCAGATCTTCGGCTAGTTACCTCTATGCTTGAGGATTTGGGGGATTCGATATATTTGCAAAATGAGACGTTATCAGGAGATAAAGTTAGCAAGTTACTCGAAAAAAAATTTAACCAGATTAATTCTCTCACGAAAGTTGATAGTCTTTTAATTATAGATAAGGATGGCGTTATAACTACTCGGAAGGCATCAAAGGGATTAGAAGCTTTGATGAATAAAGATATCTCATTTAATGAATTTATGAAACAAACCAAAGAAAGCCTTCAACCAGTATATTCTGATGGTTTTACAGGAATAGATGGTAAGTATAGAATAGCGATAACTTATCCAATTATCAGTTTAAATGATGGTCACTATATTGGAACAGTAGTAGCAACTTTACCTACTATTGAGTTTTTTAAGAATTATGGGAATGTCAATGACATAAATTCCCAGTTTTTAGTGGCCTTTGACAAAAAGGGAAACCTTTTGGCCGTAGGAGCGAGTGGAGATCTGGTGGGGAAGAATTTTTTTGGGAAGGAAACACAGCAGTTTATCAATCACAATAACGATCTGAACAATCTGACTCGATATTTGTTGGCCGGAAATATTGGATATGCAATGTATGATTATGGAAGGGGAGAGAGATTGAATACTCAATCTCCAATACTAACAGGGGCAAAACCTGTGTATTTCCTTCAAATAGTAACGCCAACAGATAGAATATATTCTAAGATAAATTCCGTACTTTTTACCGAAGGTGTAAAGATGTTGACCTTACTTACAGGAACTACTGCTGCAATAATAGTTCTGGTCTTTCTTTTAAGAAAATGGTATAGTATATTACAAGATGAAGTTACGAAACGTACCCGCGACTTGAACGACTCTAATTACAAATTGATGAAAGCAAACGAATCACTTAAGAATAAGGATGAAGCACAAAATAAATTCATCAATGTCGCTGCTCATGAGCTTCGGACTCCAATACAGCCTATCCTTAATGCTATTTACCTTCTCCAATCCGCAAATTTAATGCCAGAAAAACAAAATCAATATATGGATATTATAAAGAGAAATACTGAAAAATTAGTCAGACTTGCAGAGGATATACTCGACGTTACTAGAATAGAGAGCAATTCTCTAAAATTAATGAGTGAACGAATTAATTTGTATGATGTCATATTAAACAGTATTGAAGAATATAACAGAAATGGTCAGTTTATCTATAAGGATCTGATAGTAAATTACGAAAGTGCTAATAAATCAATCTTTGTCAGCGGTGACAAGATGAGATTAAGTCAGGTCATGCTTAACCTTCTTGATAATGCTGGCAAATTTACCAAAAGAGGATCAATTACGATTACAACAGAAATTAAATCGGATAGCGTTCAGGTTACTGTAAAAGATACTGGAACTGGAATACATCCTGAAATATACCCAAAGTTATTTTCCAAATTTGCAACAAAATCAGATAGGGGAACTGGACTGGGTTTATTTATTTCAAAAAGCATTGTCGAAGCACATGGTGGTAAAATATGGGCTGAAAGTAGTTCTCATCAAAAAGGAGCTACTTTTATCTTTACACTGCCACTTTCAGATCAAGAGAATATTGAGTAAAAAAATGACAACAATGAATCGTAGAAACGAATAGAATATTTGTCAGCTCAAAAAATCTTGGTAGTGGTTGCGATAGCTATCGCCTAATTCGGAATCCAGTTTAATTTAATAATTTCTATCAAGAAAATAATGTATTAA
>JAATVL010000093.1 GCA_014523525.1 Nitrososphaerales archaeon TH703
ATGTCACAGAGTTAGATTTAGTATTGCTGCCGTTAGTTATAGCACTCTTATTACCATCGATTGCGGTATTGATAGTCGTAGTAGGTGCTATTGTATCAACCATCCAGTTAAATGATGCAGGGGATGGGTCATTATTTCCAACGTTATCTTGAGATGATACCTTAAAGGTATGAGAACCATCAGTTATGTTGGTGGCAGCTAATTGCACGGGACTTGTGCATGTAGTAAAATTGGAGCCATCTACGCTGCAATCAAATTTTCTTATTCCTAATCCTTTACCTTCATTACCATCGGTGTCGTTACCCACAAATGAGAACGTTATAGCTTTAAATCTGGTATAACTGCCATTAGCTATAGAACTCTCATTACCATCAACGGCACTGGTGATAGTCGTAGTGGGGGGCACTTTGTCTATATTCCAGCTGAACGACACAGGAGTAGGACTTATGTTACCAGCATTATCCTCTGACATTACCTCCAATGTATGACCGCCATCACGTAAGTTCTTAAGTTGGAGTGGGCTGGTACAAGAAGCAAAATCTAAGCTATCTATCTTACATTCAAGCTGCTTTATTCCAACGCCATTACCTTCTTTACCACCAGTATCAATTGCCGAGAACGTAAATATTATCGAGTTAGAAGCCGTGTTACCCCCGTTACTTACTTCCCTTCTATAACCATCGGTGGAAGAATCAATAGTCGTGGTTGGTGGTTCAGTGTCTACAGCCCATGTAAACGATTCGGGCAAAGAATTTATGTTTCCTGTGTTATCTTCAGCAATTATCTGGAACGTATGGGTGCCTTCTGCTAAATCTACAGAAGTAAACTGAACAGGACTTGAGCAGATAGAGAATGATGCGCCATCCAACGAACACTCAAACTGCTTTATTCCTACTCCTTTACCTTCATTACCACCAGTATCGTTACCTGAGAATGCCAATGTCGCAGAGTTAGATGATGTGTTACCACCAGTAGTCATGAATTTGCCATTACCATCAGTAGCAGTATTAATAGAGATATGAGGAGCTAAAGTATCTACGGTCCATGTAAAAGATGCTGGAGTTAAATCTTTATTTCCGGCGTTATCGTCAGACATGACAGTAAAGGTATGGGTACCGTCTTTTAATAAATCAGAAAATATGAATGGGCTGGTGCAGGGAACATATTTGGAGTTATCTATATTACATTCAAAGTGGTTGATACCCGCTCCTTTACCTTCACTACCACCAGTATCATTACCTGAGAATTCAAATGACATGGAATTGGAATTGGTATTGGTTCCGTTGGCTACATTGGTCTTATTGCCATCAATAGCAGCGTTAATAGATGTAGTAGGAGATAGAGTGTCTACATTCCAAGTGAATGATGCTGGCGACGAGCTTTTATTTCCGACGCTGTCTTGCGCTCTAACCTTAAACGTATGGGTACCGTCTTTTAATAAATTAGAAAATATGAATGGGCTGGTACAGAGAACATATTTGGAGTTATCTATATTACATTGAAGGTGATCTACTCCAACACCACCGATATCTGTACCCGAGAGGGTAAATCTAATCGAAGTAGATTTACTAATTCCATTATTAGATATAGTATTATTGTTACCATCGATAGCAGAGATTATAGAAGTTGTTGGTGTGGTTGTGTTGCTACCGTTTACTATAGGCATCTTATTACCACCAGTGGCAGAACCAATCTGAGTGTTCGATGATTCTGAATTGATCGTATTCACCGTCCATGTAAAAGATGCTGGAGTTAAATCTTTATTTCCGGTGTTATCATTGGATCTTACACTAAATGTATGAGTACCCTCTGCAACATTAACAGTGTTAGTACTTACGCAAGTAACGAATGGACGGCCGTCAATGCTACAGTCGAAGTGATTGATCGTCATCCCTTCGTTACCCGTACCTGAAAATGCAAATTTCATCGAGTTTGACGTAGTATTACCATTATTCGCTATCACATTGTTATTACCATCGATGGCTGAATTTATTGTGGTATTTGAGCTAACTTCATTCTTAACTTTCTGCCCATCGTCAAGTTGACCAAAAACTGTACTAATATTCATTCTAATTTGATCTACTCCAGAAAATGAAGGTAATACATCCAAAGCATATGAGAGAATAGCAAAAATAACGATTAAGTATAACATTGAATGTGATTTACCAGAAAAACTCATTACCTATTTGTATCTTGAGCGTGACGTATATTAACCTAAACATAAAGTATTATTCTAAAAATTTCTAAAAAAACTCGG